>SOIY01000199.1 GCA_004376785.1 Candidatus Stahliibacteriota bacterium
TTTTTAATCTCATATCTATCATCTAATATCTCCCATCTCTATTTATCCAAACCTCCCTGAGATATATTCAAATGTGCGTTTATCTAACGGATTGGTAAATATCTTTTTAGCACGGGCAAATTCAATAAGTTCACCAAGAAGCATAAACCCAACATCATCAGCAATACGTGCTGCCTGCTGCATATTATGCGTAACAATAATTATAGTATATTTCTTTTTCAATTCAATCATCAATTCCTCAATCTTTCCTGTAGCAATAGGGTCGAGTGCAGAACATGGCTCATCCATTAACAGTATTTGTGGCTCCACAGCAAGGAGCCGAGCAATACAGAGCCGCTGCTGCTTCTCTGCAGAAAGGCTTAATGCAGAATCCTTTAACCGATCTTTTATACTATCAAACAAATCAACGGCTGCAAGGGAACGCTCAACAATTTCAATCAGAGTTTTCTTATCACTTATACCCCATACGCGTGGTCCATAGGCAACATTATCAAATATTGATATTGGAAATGCATTAGGACGCTGGAAGACCATACCAACATTCTTACGCAGCAGAATTAGATCATATACTGGTGAATATATGTCTTTTTTATCAATTAATATGCTTCCTGTAATTTTCACGTTTTTAATCAGGTCGTTCATTCGATTAAATACACGCAAGAGTGTAGATTTGCCACATCCTGATGGTCCTATAATGCCAGTTATCAAATTTTCCTTGATCGATAAATTGACATTTTTCAGCGCCTGGAATTTATCGTAATAGAGATTTAAATTTGCAGTTTTAATAATCATCCAAATTTTCCTCGAATATAGCCATCGGTTCTTGAGTCAGCTGGATTTGTAAAAATTTTCTCGGTCTTATCAATCTCAATCAATTCACCGGCAAGAAAAAAGGCAGTTTTGTTTGCTACACGCGCTGCCTGCTTTGTATTATTGGTAACCAGAATAAATGTATACTTCTCTTTCAATTCAAACATGGTCGCCTCGATCTTTGCAGTTGAAATAGGATCCAATCCTGAGCATGGTTCATCCATCATTATCACCTCTGGATCCATTGCCAGGGTTCGTGCGATACACAAACGCTGCTGCTGTCCACCTGATAAAGTAGAGGCTGAATCCTTTAACCTATCTTTTACTTCCTTCCACAGATTAGCAGCGCTCAGTGCATTAAAAATAATTTCATCAAGTTCGCTTCCCTTAAATCTTCTATGTAGTTTTGGCCCATAACTCATATTTTTATGTATTGAGCCGGGTAAAACCACAGGCGTAGCAAAGATCAACCCTACACGTCTTCTCAGATCATTAATTGGTATAGTAAAAATATCGGTATCATCTAATATTATTGTGCCAGAAAGCCGTGCATAATCATTTTCAGAAAGACGGTTGATCGCACGCAGCAAAGAGCTCTTACCAGAATTCGCCGGACCAATGACACCTAAAATCTCGTTTTTTTCAATATCCAGACTAATATTTTTTAACGCCTGCACTTTATTATAAAAAAGATTTAAATTTTTGATTGATACCTTGATCATCGCTGCGCGATTATAATCTGCCCGTATCCCATACCTAATAATATTTTGCCATGAAACGGTGCATTAAACGGTATGCAATAAAATTAACAAGAAGAATAATGATAATAAGAACTGTAGCAGTTGCATATGCCTTGGGCATTGATATACCCTCTCGCGCGAGTATATAGAAGTGAACTGCAAGTGTTCGTGTTGAAGAAAATGCCGAAGTGGGTATTCCCAAAGAAGAACCAGCAGTGAATATCACAGCAGCAGTTTCTCCCACTGCCCTGCCTATTCCTAAAATCACTCCGGTCAGTATGCCTGGAAGAGAAGTCGGTAAAACAACCTTTAAGATTGTATCCAGCTTACCACCACCCAGAGAATAACTGATTTCACGAAATGAGTGTGGCACCGCCTTGATCGCCTCTTCTGTTGTCCTGATGATTGTCGGGATAATCATCACGGCGAGCGTTAATCCACCTGATATAATACTCCAACCCAGATTCAATTTTATAACAAAAAAGATAAAGCCAAAGAGTCCAAAAATTATTGATGGTACACCAGCAAGGCAGTCAGCACCAAAACTGATTATTCGATGAATCAAACCACCTTTTGTATATTCCACGAGATACACTGCACTCCCTACACCCAGGGGTGTAGCAATAATAATAGCGAAAATTGTAACAAAAAACGTGCCGAGAATCGAGGGTAAGATTCCACCTTCCTTACCCATATCCCTTGTTTTATCAGTAAGAAATTCAAGACTCAGTTGTCCTATACCATTTTTGAAAACATATCCAATAATAAAAAATAGAACAACGACAGTAATAAGAGTCATTAAGAGCAGTATACTATAAGCAATGATCTGATTTGTACGTGGGCCTATTCTAAAAGTCATTATTTACGTCCTGTTATTTTAATTGCAATAATATTTAAGAGTATTATTATGAGAAAGAGAAAAGAACCGCATGCAAAGAGCGCTGCTCTATGGTCACCAGTAGCATATCCGAGTTCCAGGGCAAGTGTCGAGGTCAGGGTACGTACTGAATCCAACATCGAATGTGGAATCTTTAAGGCATTACCTGCGATCATAATCACTGCCATGGTTTCACCAATTGCCCTACCCATACCCAGAATTATTCCTGCAACAATTCCTGACCGTGCAGCAGGCAGTAATAACATCACAACAGTTTGCCACTTTGTTGCGCCCACAGCATATGAACCTTCTCTGTATGTATTGGGAACTGCCAGCAGTGCATCATAGGATATGCTCACAATTGTCGGCAAGATCATTATGCCTAATATTATACTTGCTGCCAGAACCGAAAACCCAGGACCACCAAAGTGTTCCCTAATAAATGGTACTAAAATGACGATACCAATAAATCCGTATACTACTGAAGGTATTCCAGCAAGAAGTTCAATGATTGGTTTTAATGTTTTTTGTATTGGCGGAGATGAGAATTCGGCAAGGAATATTGCACAGGCAAGGCCAAACGGAATTCCCACAACAAGGGCGCCGGCAGTGACCATGAGCGAACCAATGATCATCGATAAAATGCCAAAATTACCCCTGGTTGGTGCCCAGTGTGTGGAGAAGAAATTGCTGAGCCCAACCTTAAAAATCAAAGGTATACCCTGCTGAAATATGAAAAATGTGATTAAAAGAAGGGAAAGGATTGCAGAAAAGGCAATAAATAGTAGTAATTTTTCAGCAATCTTATCTTTCATTATTTAATCATTATATATTTCTGTTGCAGGAATCAAACCATCTTTTTTAAGAATATCCTGCCCCTCTTTGGATAATACATAATCGATAAATTCTTTAATGCTGCCTTTTGGTTCTTCAAGTAGTAAAAGCAAAAAAGGTCTTGAAAATTTATACTTGCACGTAATAAGATTAGCCAGTGTTGGTTTAACACCATTAATTGCTACTGCCTTTTCGCGCTCATCAACTAAGCCTACTGAGATATAGCCTATTCCTTGAGGTGTTGTGGCGATTATCTCTCGAACTGATCCGTTTGAGTCCTGGACCAAACAGGCATCACTGATTATCCCATCACCCATAATCATATCCTCAAAAGACCCTCTGGTTCCAGAACCTTCTTCCCTTGTTACTGGAATAATCTTCTCATCTCTTCCGCCTAAGTCTTGCCAATTTTCAATTTTCCCGGAAAAAATGCTCCTTATGTCTTCAGTGCTCAAATTATTTACTGAATTATCTTTGTGAACAATAACTGCAATACCATCAATTGCAATGACAATAACTTTCAAATCTTTTTCACTTATTTTCAGGTTTCTTGATGACGTACCAATGTCGCATATCTTGTTAAATGTTGCCTGAATTCCTGCAGTTGATCCACCACCTTGAACATTGATTTGAATCTCAGGATGTTTTTCCATAAAGTGTTCAGCCACCTTTTCAATGAAGGGTTGCACTGATGTTGAACCAGCAATAATAATACCACCTTCTCTCTGGTTACAGGCTAATAAGGAGATCATGCATAAAATTGCAAGGTAGCGCACGGTGCTGTTATTATAATCAGAATCAAATCACAGTCAACAATTTTGAACACTT
>SOIY01000340.1 GCA_004376785.1 Candidatus Stahliibacteriota bacterium
GTTTCTTCCATACGTCTGCCAAAGAAAGTATTGAAGAAACGGTCCATCTCCTCCCTCAGGTTGACCAATTCTCTAAATGGATCCCATCTTGACAATTTTTTGCCCGGCATATGGATTACCTTTTCTTCTTCTTAGTTCCTTTTTTTGTTTTTTTTCCAATTTTTTTATATTCGTTTTCATTTTTTCCCAATTTTGTTTGCGTACCCCTAATTTTTTTAACAAGCGTTATTATTTTTCGATTTTTCTTCCATGCCTGGTTTTTCTTTACGTAAGTTTGTTCAAAAACATCTATGCCGAAATTTGTGAAATATTCTCTCAGTTTACGTTTCAGTTCGAAGATTTCAAGTTTCAAGCTACCCTTGAGCGTAAGATCGCCAGCTTCTTTACCAACGACCTTGGATGCTTCTTCCAACCATTCTGTCAAATCCTTCCAAAGGTTTGCCATAATTCCTCCTTTATTATATTAGACAAATGCTTATTGGAATAGTTTATTAGTAGATAAATAATCACATAACTATCTACCTATTACTATCTTCTGTCTACTCAGGATATAGTTATGTTTCCCTGATTTCTTTCTCTTTCTTCTTGAGAATTTCATCTACCTTTTCAATGAACTCATCAGTGATTTTTTGTATTACTTCCTGCGATTTAAACGATTCGTCTTCAGATATTTTTTTATCCTTTTCTTCTTTCTTTATTTCAGTATTTGCCTCTCTGCGTATATTTCTGATTGCTACTTTAGTGTCTTCACCCAATTTTTGAGTTAATTTGACAAGCTCCTCACGCCGCTCTGTTGTAAGCGGTGGAATTGGTAGACGAATTACATTGCCATCATTATTAGGCGTTAAACCGATAGCTGATTTGTATATTGCTTTTTCAATTGCATCTAAAGCTGTTTTATCCCAGGGTTGAAGGATTATTAAACGCGGTTCCGGGATGTTTATGCTTGATACCTGATTGAGCGGTAAAGTACTACCATAATATTCCACCTTGATTCCGTCTAAGAGGGCTGGTGTTGCCCTGCCGGTTCTAAGTTTTGATAATTCCTGATCTAAAAGAGATGCTGATTTCTCCATTTTTGTTTTTGCATTCTCTTTTATGTTTTTAATCATTTTATCCTCTATTTGTTATTAATGTCCCAATATCTTCTCCTTTAATTATTTTACTTAAAGGATACTTCATAAGATTATAAACGCAGATTGGGATATTTGATTCTTTGCAGATATTAAATGCAGCTAAATCCATGACCCCAAGATTTTTTGCTATTGCTTGATCAAACTTCAGTTTTCTGTATAACTTTGCCTTGCGATTTTTTTCCGGGTCTGTTGAATATACGCCTTCAACCTTTGTCGCTTTGATTAAGACATCCGCACCAAATTCTACTGCCCTAAGGGCAGCAGCTGTGTCAGTTGTGAAAAGAGGATTGCCTGTGCCACCAACAAATATCAGAACGCCACCGGATTCATAGACTTTTAAATCCTCAAATTTATTACAGCGTTTGACTACACCACTTACCTCAATGCCACTGCTCAATTTTGATGGAATATTGTTTTCGTACAGTCGTGAATGGATTATAATGCCATTGATTATTGTTGCCATCATGCCGCATATGTCAGCGTCAACTTTGTTTAGCCATTTTGCCTCGCGTCCTCTTATAAGATTACCGCCGCCTACAACAACGCCTATCTTTGCGCCTAAACGATTGGCCGCAGCAATTTGCTTGATAATGTAGTCAATAGATTTTAATTCGAATATTTCTTTTCTAGCTCCTAAAATCTCACCTGAAATTTTGAGAATGAGCCTATTGTATTTTAGTGTCTTTTTTAAATCTGTGTAATTTTTATGTTGTTTCTTTTGTGTAATCTGTGTTTTCTTCATTCACCAAGGCGAAAACGCACAAAACGTCGTATCACGATGTTTTCGCCAAATTTAGCAATCTGTTCTTTTATATAGTCGCTTACTGTTTTTTCTGGTATTTTTACAAAAGGTTGTTCTAAAAGGCAAACATCTGAATAGAATTTTTCTAATTTGCCATTTACTATTTTTTCAATAATCTCTGGAGGCTTTTTGACATCCTTAACCATGCTTCGGTATATTTCCTTTTCTCTTTCAATCACATCAGACGGAAGTTCTTCCCGACTTACTGCTATTGGTTCACTGGCCGCTATTTGAAGGGCAATGTCACGAATAAATCTTTTAAATTCCTGAGTTCTTGCAACAAAATCTGTTTCACAGTTAGCTTCAATCAATACCCCCAATCGGTCGCCAGGATGTATATAGGCATCAACAATACCTTCCTTTGTAACCCTACCAACTTTTTTCGCAGCTAATGCCAATCCTTTTTTCCTTAAGATATCTACTGCTTTGTCCAAATCGCTATCGGCTTCAGTGAGGGCGTTTTTGCATTCAACAATACCGGCGCCCGTTCTTGCCCTCAATTCTCTAACTTTTTCCAGGTTCATATTTCTCCTTTTCTTCTTCCTCTGTTTCAAATCCCTTTCTTCCTTCTATAACAGCATCGATAAGTATTTTTGTCATAAGGGCAATTGATCGGATAGAATCATCATTTGCCGGGATTGGGTAGGTAATATCTTCCGGATCAACATTTGTATCAACCAGAGCCACAATCGGAATATTTTTCCTTTTAGCTTCCCTGAGCGCAGTTTCATCTTTTTTAATATCTACGATAAAAACCAATCCTGGTAAACGATCCATTTCTTTTACGCCTTGAAAATATTTTGATAATTTACTATATTGTCTTTCAAGCTTAGAAAGTTCCTTTTTGGAAAGTAGAGTCCACCGACCATCTTCTTTCATCTGCTCGAATTCTCTCAACCTGTTAACACGTTGGTTCAAAGTATCAAAATTGGTCAATAATCCGCCGAGCCATCTTTCCGTAACGTGAAATATATTGCCACGCGTTGCTTCTTCTTTAATAATATCCTTAGCCTGTTTTTTGGTTCCAACAAAAAGAATTCCTTTACCCTGTTCAGCAATATGGACAGTTGCTTCATATGCACGTTTTAATGTTTCTTGTGTCTGGCGCAGGTCAATTATGTGCACACCATTTCTTTTACCGAAGATATATTTTTGCATTTTAGGATTCCAACGTTTAGTTCGATGCCCAAAATGTACACCAGCAGTAATTAAATCCTCAATGCTCACCAATTCCAAAATACCTCCTTATCGCTTGGAAAATTGAAATTTCTTTCTTCTTTTTGCTAGCCCATACTTCATTCGTTCTTTTTCTCTTGGGTCGCGCTTCAGTAATCCAGCACTCTTCAATGTCGATCTCAACTCCGGGTTTAATTTTATCAGTGCCCTGGCAATGCCATGACATACTGCACCAGCCTGTCCTGATATTCCTCCGCCAAGTACTTTTACTTTGACGTCCATATTGCCCATAACTCCAGCAGTTTTTAAAGGCAGGTTGACAAGATCTACAAGATCTTGTCTGCCGAAATGTTTTAAGGGATCGCGGTTATTAATTTTTACAATACCACTACCAGATTTCAAGATTACTTTTGCCGTTGCTCTTTTTCGAGAACCAGTTATAACCTCAGTCATATATTTTTTTCCTCCTTAAGATCTGTTTTTTTTAAAATCAATCTTCGCGGGCGATTGTGCTTCATGAGGATGGTCTGTCGATGTATAAAGTTTTAACCGTTTCAACCTTTTTGCCCTCAATTTATTCTTGGGCAACATGCCGCTTACCGCGTGGTAAATAGCCCTTGTTGGGTGTTTTTTCAGCATTAATCCAAGATTTATCTGCTTTAGCCCGCCAGGATAAAAGGAATGTGAATAATAAATTTTATCCGCCAATTTCTTACCAGTGACGCGAAACTTGTCAGCGTTTACCACCACGACAAAATCGCCGCAATCAACATGGGGTGTATATTGTGGTTTATTCTTGCCGATCAATACTCGGGCAATCCTCGAAGCAAGCCTGCCCAAAATCTTATCTCCGGCATCCACCACATACCAATTTCGAACGACATCATTTTTCTTCAAGACTTTAGTTTTCATAGACTGTAATTATAAATAAATTTTGACAAATGTCAACCCCATTAAATTAACT
>SOIY01000339.1 GCA_004376785.1 Candidatus Stahliibacteriota bacterium
AATATGTTCTTCTCTTTATATTCTCCATAAACTTCTCTTAACGTATCTGATATTTCACCAATCGTAGCATATTCCTTTACGCATTTAAGAATCGGCTTCATTAAATTCAAATTTTCTATTGCCGCTTTTTTTAAATCATTTAATAGAACCTTAACTTTTTTATTATTTCTTCTTTGTTTAACCATTCTTATCTTACGTATCTGTTTCTTAACTAATTCTGAAGCCACCTTCAGAATTGAATATTTTGTCGCTGTTTGCCCTGTCACAAATTTATTAACACCAATAACAGCAATCTCGCCATTTTCCACTGCTTTTTGATATTCATATGCACTTTTGTGTATTTCTCTCTGCAAATAGCCGTTCTCAATCGCTGCTAGAGTTCCACCCATTTCTTCGATCTTTTTAAGGTATTCATTAACCTCTTTTTCTAATTCATTTGTCAAAGATTCAACATAATAAGAACCAGCCAATGGGTCTATAACCTCGGGAATTCTACTCTCATACGCTATTATTTGTTGTGTGCGTAGCGCCAATTTTACAGATTCTTCAGTAGGTAAAGTCAATGCTTCATCGCGTGAATTAGTGTGAAGACTCTGCGTTCCACCAAGAACTGCAGCAAGCGCCTGAAATGCCACTCGTATTGTATTATTATTCGGCTCCTGCGCAGTGAGAGTCGAACCTGCGGTCTGGGTATGAAATCTAAGAACCCAGGATTTAGGATTCTTAGCCTTGAATCTTTTCCTCATTATCCTTGCCCATATCCTTCTTGCTGCCCTGAATTTAGCTATTTCTTCAAAAAAATTATTCTGGGCATTGAAGAAAAAAGACAAACGCGGCGCGAATGAATCAACATTAAGCCCACCTTTTTCAATAGCAACCTGTACATATGTTATACCATTTGCAAGAGTAAAGGCGAGTTCTTGTACAGCAGTTGCACCGGCTTCCCGTATGTGATAACCTGATACAGAAATTGTATTCCATTTAGGCAAGTTTTCACCACAATATCTCATTATATCAACAATAATTTTAATCGAGGCACCAGGTGGATAAATATAAGTTCCCCGAGCAATATACTCCTTTAAAATATCATTCTGAACAGTTCCTGCAAGCACTGATTTTGAAACTCCTTGTTTTTCGGCAACCGCAATATACATTGCCAAAAGAATTGAAGCCGTTGCATTGATTGTCATCGAGGTACTGACTTTATCCAATGGAATACCACTAAAAAGTATCTCCATGTCCTCAAGAGTATCAATAGCCACACCAGTCTTACCAACTTCACCTTCGGATAGAGAACAGTCTGAGTCATAGCCCATTTGCGTTGGCAAATCAAATGCTACAGACAAACCGGTCTGTCCATGCCTGAGCAGATATTTATACCGGCGATTCGACTCCTCTGCTGTAGCATATCCGGCATACTGACGCATTGTCCAAAGCCGACCCGTATACATTGTGGGATATACACCACGCGTAAACGGGTATTCACCAGGATTACCAATATCCCGTTTATAATCGATATCTTTTATATCTTCAGGAGAGAAAAGCATAATTTAACGCAGTATCATTTCATTCGCAGTATCACCCCGCCCTTTTTCAAAGGGGCAGGGTTCGCAGTATCATTCCTAACGGAACTCGCAGTATCACCTTCGGCTCGTCCTGTAAAATACAAGATATTTGTGGTTTTTACCACATTAATCTTTTTGCTAAACTTGTTTTCTGTAGACATCTCAAGTTCTTTTTATTATTCAACGAGGCTCGCCATGTTCTTTCTTTGACGAGTCCTGACAATGTCAGGACGATCCTGCGTCTCCTGCGAATTCGCCATGTCGTGTGGCGGATAATCCTGCAAGTCCGCCATAGGCGGACGATCCTGCATTTTCATTCTATTATAATAAGTGTATCTCCACTATTAACCGTCTGTCCTTTTTGCACAAGAATCTTCTTCACAACCCCATCGCTTGGTGCATTCATTTCATTCTGCATCTTCATTGCTTCTACGATAAGCAATCCCTGTCCTGCTTTCACTGCATCACCTTGCTTAACACTTACCTCAATTATCAATCCAGGCATGGGTACTTTAATCGCCAGTTCTTTTGTAAGAAATTTCTCCGGGCTTGCCTTTATCAGTTTTTGAATCTGTTCGTCAACGATTTCCACTGAATAAGTTTCGTCATTTACAAGAATTTGGTCATCCGACTCTAAAACAATATTAAAAGGTTTGTCATCAACTATTAAAGACAACTGAGCACCTTGTTTATGTGCTACCTCAACCTTTATTTCTTTACCATCTAAGTAGACCTTAAAATCTTTACCTTCTTGTTTCAGGTCTACCTTGAATTCTTTATTATCTACCTTAATTATAAAAGCCATTTTTTATAAATACCTAATTCCAAGCACCAAAATCCAAACAATATCCAAATCACAATATTTAAACATTTTTATTTATCTTTTGATATTTGGGTCTTTGGAATTTATTTATCATTTGTAATTTGTCATTTGTCATTTTACCTCACTTCCTCATCATTTTGAGGCGGCTCGATAATTTCCATGGATTAATACCAGCTTCCTTTTTTGCCGCTGAAACTGTTGCTCGCTTTTCCTTTAAAATTTTCCCAATAGCTGATGAGATTGCAGCAATTTCATAATAATGCTTTTTATATTCAACTTTTCCAAGAACTTTATCAATGAATGTAGTATCGTAATCGCCAGCCACGAATTTTGGATTATCCATGACCAAAAGATGAAAAGGAATTGAGGTCTTAATCCCTCTTATTCTATACTCGTTGAGTGCTCTTTTCATCCGCACAATTGCTTCCTGCCTTGTTGGTGCCCAGACCAAAAGTTTGGCAATCAACGGATCATAAAAAATAGGAACCTCAAACCCTTCATAAACACCGCTTTCAATTCTCACACCTGGTCCGCCAGGTTCTTTAATTTCAATTATCTTACCTGTAGAGGGAACAAAATTATTCTCCGGGTCCTCAGCAGAAATTCGACATTCAATTGCTGAACCATTCATTTTAATATCGCTCTGTTTTAAAGATAATTTCTCGCCGGAAGCGATCTTCAACTGTTCTTTCACAATATCGATTCCAGTAATCATTTCAGTAACAGGATGTTCAACCTGCAAACGCGTATTCATTTCAAGAAAATAGAAATTTTTCTTCTTATCTACCATAAACTCAACAGTTCCGGCATTAGTATAATTCGATACCTTTACTGCTTTTACTGCAGCTGTACCCATCCTTGTCCGCAACTCAGGTGTCATTATTACAGAAGGCGACTCTTCAATTAATTTCTGATGACGGCGTTGAACCGAACACTCTCTTTCAAACAAATGTACTACATTACCATGATTATCAGCGATAATCTGAAACTCAATATGTCTTGGCGATTCGAGAAATTTCTCGATAAATATCGTAGGGTTTCCAAATGCAGATTTAGCTTCATTCATTGCCTGTTTCATAGAACTAGCCAGCTCTTTTTTCTCTCTGACTACACGCATTCCCTTTCCGCCACCGCCTCCTGCTGCTTTTATTAATACTGGAAACCCGATTTGTTCAGCAATTTTCAGAGCCTTTTTTTCCTCTTTGATTTCACCATCACTCCCAGGGATTACAGGTATGCCTGCTGCAATCATTGTCTTTTTTGATGCAATCTTGTCTCCGAGTAGTTTAATTGCCTTTGATGTCGGTCCAATAAAGACAATTCCTGATTTTTCGCATGCCTTTGCGAATTCTGTATTTTCTGCAAGAAATCCATACCCAGGATGAATCGCTTCAGCTTTTGATTTTTTTGCGATATCAATAATCTTTTCAATTTTTAAATAACTTTCTGTAGCAGGTGCCGGACCAATATAATAAACTTCATCCGCATATTGGGTGTGCAGGGCATTTCTATCTGCATCAGAATACACAGTCACGCTTGAAACACCCAATTCACGGCATGCCCTGAGCACCCGCACAGCTATTTCACCACGATTAGCTACAAGAATCTTTTTAAACATAGTTTAAAAGCAGTATCATTTCATTCGCAGTATC
>SOIY01000101.1 GCA_004376785.1 Candidatus Stahliibacteriota bacterium
TTTCATTTTAACTTTTGCATTTTTACTTTTAACTTGTATACCTTGACTATATATTGAATGTATATATAATCTTCCATTATGAAGATATTAGTCACTGGCGGCTGCGGATTTATTGGCTCACATATAGTCGATGCATATTTAGATATGGGCCATAAAGTAGCTGTCATAGATAACCTGTCAACCGGGGATATTAAAAATCTAAATGCCAGAGCAAAGTTTTTCAAAGAAGATATTTGCAATAAGAATATCAAAAAGATATTTGAGCAAGAAAAGTTTGATATTATTAACCACCATGCTGCACAGATTAATGTCAGGACTTCTGTAGATGACCCAATATTTGATGCAAATGTTAATATTATGGGTTCATTAAATCTGCTCGATTTAGCCATGAAATACAGCATTAAAAAATTCATCTTTGCCTCAAGTGGTGGTGCAGTCTACGGCGAACCTGACCGATTTCCTATTACTGAGGATTTTTCAATCAATCCTACTTCACCTTATGGTCTTTCTAAAGCCACAATTGAAAGGTATGTATTAATATTCTCCAAATTAAAAAACTTCGATTATGTTATATTTCGATACAGCAATGTGTATGGACCTCGACAGATCAGCAAAAGCGAAGCCGGAGTGATCTCGATTTTTATAGAACAAATTTTAAATAGCAGAAAATGTATTGTTTTTGGTGATGGTAATCAAACCAGGGATTATGTATATGTTAATGATGTGGTCAATGCAAATATTGAAGCTTTAGAATGCAAATCTGCCATACTTAATATTGGAACAGGTATTGAAACAAGCGTAAATGATTTAATCAATATTTTGTCTGACATAACAAAGAAAAATGTAGATCATGAACATGATGCGCCGCGTTCCGGCGATGTCTTTAGAAATATTGTAGATGCTTCAAGGGCAGCTACTACAATATATTGGATGCCAAAAACCATTTTAAAACAAGGTATAAAAAAGACCTTTGATTATTTCAAAAAAATATCTTAATCCAGAAGTCCTTGCCCGGCTCTCGAGATTAGATCTTAAAGCAAAACTTGTAGTAGAAGGGTTTATGAGCGGTTTACACCTGAGTCCATATAAGGGATTCTCACAGGAGTTCGCTGATTATCGCCAATATATGCCAGGAGATGAACCAAAACGAATCGATTGGAAAGCATTTGGCAGAAGTGACCGTTTTTATATCAAGGAATATCAGGAAGAAACAAACCTGCGTGCATACATTTTGCTGGACAAAAGTGGTTCCATGGGTTATGGCAGGAAAATAAATAAATTAGAATATGCAAAATATCTGAGTGCCAGCCTCGCCTATATGCTATTTAAACAAAAAGATAGTGTTGGTATTGCCACTTTTGACACAGAAATCAGAGAAATAATTCCACCTTCTTCCAAAAAGAGTAATTTTACGCAGATATTAAAAACCATTGATAAAGCTGCACCAAGTGGCGAAACGTCCCTTTCTAATATTCTCTTTCAATTAGCACAAAAGCTAAAGAGGCGTGGTTTAGTAATCCTTATCTCTGATCTGTTTGATGAACCAGAAACTGTTGTAAAATCATTACGTTCATTCAGATGCCGTAAGCATGAAATTCTGGTTTTTCACACTCTTGATGTAGATGAATATAAATTCCCTTTTAATAAATCAGCAATATTTTACGACCTTGAAGACAGCAGCGAAATGATTATTCAACCAAATATTATTCGTGAATCGTATCAAAAAAAATTCAAAGAACTTTTAGAATTTTATCGGTACAGATTGCTCGAATCTCATATAGATTACGAAATTATTTACACAAATACCCCGTATGACAAGGCATTATTTTCTTACCTGCAAAAACGGGGAAGATTGCTGTGACCTTTTTACATCCATTATATCTTTTAGGGATCTCTCTCATTGCTGTACCAATAATAATTCACTTATGGTTCAAAAAAAGATTGAAAAAGATACCTTTTTCAACATTGAGATTTTTAAAAAAATCCGAAGCAAAAAAATTCGGGTGGTTAAAATTTCGCGAGATCTTAATTCTTGTATTACGGTGTTTATTTATTACTTTTCTGTTTTTAAGTCTTGCAAAACCACAGATAAAAGGAAAATTTTTCGGGGCTGGACGTCTAAGCTCAGTTATTCTTGTCATTGATAATTCCTATAGTATGGCATATGGTGAGAATTTTAAATTAGTAAAAGAGGCGGCAAACGTACTCCTTTCATTCTATTCACCAAAATCTGAATTTTGTGTCCTGCCATTGTGCAAGACAGAGTTTTATAACAATGACAACGAACCTCATTGGGTAAGCAAAAAATCCGTTTTTGAATTAATAAACAAATTAAACCTTTCCTATAAAAGTGGTAGTATTAAGAATGTATTATCAAATCTGCCAACCAGTACAACGAATTATAGGGTTGAATATGTCTATATCGGAGACGGGCAAGAGTTCAATTTCAAAGATTTTCCAGAAGAATTAGTAAAACAAGCGAATTTTTATTGGCTGAAAATACCTTCGGGTGGTAACATCAGCATAAATAAGGTCACGCTGAAAGATCCTGTTTCTATTCCATTAGACAACTACAATCTAAATGTACATATTACTAATTTCTCACAGAATTCATGGAATGGCAAAGCAACCCTGAAGACCAAAGATTATTATTTTGAGAAGGATTGCGAAATCCACCCGGAACAGGAGCTAAATTTAGAATTTCTTTTACCGGTCTCTGCAGCACATGGCAAAATAGTGCTCTATGATGATAGTCTTATTGCCGACAATGTATATTATTTCTCAAAATCACTGCCCCATAGATTGAACGTTATAATTGTTGGCAATGACAGATTTCTATATTCGGGATTAAGCTCAGCCGATGAATCAAATTCACCTTTTTATGTTGAATCTGTTGAATATTTACAAAAAGTTAATTTCCCAAAATTCGATGTAGTAATACTAAATGGTATTGATGAAATCTCCGAAAGTGACAAAATAAAACTTGATAATTTTATAAATCAAAATCAAAAAAGTGTTATCTTCTTCATGGGCAAAAAGGTTGGCAATAACCTCAAGAACTTTATTAGTCAAAGTTGTAATATAGAAAACCCGATATCGCCAAAAGGTTATGCTACCTTGGATTGGGTTGATTATGCGCATCCCATCTTTAATGTTTTTGTTGGCAGCACGGTATTAAAAAATATAAAATTCTATCACTTTCAAAAAATTATTGCGCATAAAGGTATTATCGCAAAACTGACTGGTGATTATCCGTTTCTTGTTATAGACGATAATTTAGCCGTTGTTGCCACGCAATTTACACCCCATAATACTGATATTGTATATAAAACTGCCTTCATTCCATTGGTTTTCAGGTTGATAATAAATACAACCTATAAATCGTATAATAAAGAATTCTATGTTGGTGAGAATATAACCACATACACGAAATTAAAAGCACCTACAGGTGAATACCTCACTAAAGGAACCGAGTTACTTGTTCCTGGATTCTATACAGTAGACAGTGAAACAATAGGAGTTAATGTAATTCCTGAAGAAGGTAATCTGAAAATACTGGGCGATGGGGCAGCAAAAATTCTAAATATACAAACGATTACTTTAGACAATGATTTAGCCGAAAGTAATCTGTCCCATACTTTGCTTTATTTTGTACTTTTTGTAATACTCCTGGAATTACTTTTACTTTTACTGTATTAATTCCTTTACACATTACTCGAAAACATCGAATTCCAAAGCGTGAAAATCAAAAAGACTAAAGATTCTATCTTATTGTAATGCCGATAATAGCGTTGTGCACGGCATAGGGCAGGAAATTATAATCATAATGAAGATAGATAAATCCTAAATTAAGGTTAAAACCTATCATTGCTCTGTAGTGATTCTGTCCATAAATTTCAACATCAATATCCTCTGTAACCGTAATACGATCTGTAGGTATTCCACTGACTGTATCAGGGATTTGATATTCAAATTCATAAGATAGATAAACTTTCGTATCCTCATAACCTACGCCGGCAAAGGGCTCGAATACAGC
>SOIY01000170.1 GCA_004376785.1 Candidatus Stahliibacteriota bacterium
TCGATATCGAAAGGAGATAATATGAAAGAAGAGAAGCCTAAAAGAAATGTACTTATCCTTGGTCTGGTTTCACTATTTTCAGACCTCTCGAGTCAAATGGTCTACCCTCTTATTCCAGAATTCCTTGTAAGTATCGGCGCTAATAAATCAATCATCGGGCTCATTGAGGGCATTGCAGAAAGTACTGCCTCTATTTTCAGAACTGTTTTTGGTAAGCTGTCAGATAAGTTAAAAAAAAGAAAACTCTTTATATTTCTCGGTTATTTCCTTTCTGCTTTTTCAAGACCACTTCTTTATCTGGCAAATGTGTGGACTTTTGTTCTTGGAGTACGATTTTCAGATCGCGTAGGTAAAGCAATAAGAAATCCGGCAAGGGACGCACTTTTATCTACCTCAGTTAATGCATCGGAAAAAGGAAGAGCATTTGGATTCCAAAGGGCAATGGATAGAGTCGGTGCAATTGGCGGACCTCTTCTGGCAATGCTCATACTTGCTTTATTTAATAACAATGTTCGATTTGTCTTTTTATTATCAATTATTCCTGGCGTTTTAACTATCTTTTTTGTTCGGTTTGCCAAGGAGACCAGAGTAGACAGTAAATCAGATTCTACTGCTGTTCAAAAATATAGTCTGAGAAATGCTCCTTTTATAATCTTTTTAATCTCAAACATAGTATTTACTTTAGGGAATTCTTCAAATGTCTTCTTGATCTTAAGGGCGCGTGAAGCCGGATTGACTATCGCAATGATACCCGTAATATGGATTGTGTATAATATCTTTTGCACACTCTCATCACCTGTATTCGGGTCATTGTCTGATAAAATTGGAAGAAAACCGATAATCATTTCTTCTTTTCTCTACTATTCTGTTGTCTATCTTCTTTTTGGGATAGCTAACAATTTATGGTTAATCTGGATATTATTCGGAGCATATGGGATCTATTATGGTCTATCTGAAGGAGTGTTTCGCGCGTATATTGCCGACCTTGTTGACCCTGAAAATCGTGCCACAGCTTATGGACTATTCAATACTGGTATCGGGCTTGCTCTATTCCCGGCATCCTTAATTATGGGAACTCTATGGGATAGATTCGGAAGCAAATGGGCATTTTTAGTATCTGCTGGGTTTAGTCTGCTTGGATTCTTGATATTCTTAATCAGTTTATTACTAAGGAAACCTAACAGAAAAACAGGAGTTTAAAATGTCAAATGAACTCATCCACAACTTTTTACTTGGATTTATTAAACTCCACATACTCTACCATGCACAAAAAGAGCCAATATTTGGACAGGAATTTAAAAAAGAACTAAAAAGGCATGGCTATGATATTTCTTTTGGAACACTTTATCCAATATTTCATAAATTAGAAAACAAAGGATATCTGAAATCAAAGCAAGAAAATGTGAATGGAAAAATAAGGAAATACTATTCCATAACAAAAAAAGGAGAAAGGATTTTAAAACAATCAAAGAATAAAGCAAAAGAACTGTTTGATGAACTGTTTGAAAAATGAATACACATAGGAGATAACAAATAAAGATAACCGATAACAGATAGAACGATAAAGTCACTAGTTGACAGAAGATAAGATGTTATTATAATCCTTTATGGAGAATCAAAATTTGTCGAACAATACAAGCAATAAAGTCATTGAAGTCAGTAAATTAACCAAAAGGTTTGAGAATATTACAGCTGTTGATCAAATTTGTTTTACTGTTAATAAAGACGAAATATTTGGTTTTCTCGGGCCGAATGGTGCAGGAAAGACAACGACAATCAGGATGCTAACTGGTCTGCTCACCCCGGATTCAGGAGATATTTTTATTGATAATATTGACATAAGAAGAGATTCGATCAAAGCGAAAATGAAAATGGGGGTTATCCCGGAAATGGGCAATATCTATGCAGATTTAACTGCAAAACAGAACATTATTTTATCAGGCAGGTTTTATGGAATTCCTAAACGAGAATTAGGGAATAAAGCAGATAGTCTTTTAGAACAATTTGAATTGTATGATAGAAAAAATGATCTTGTTAGAAAGTTTTCAAGAGGCATGAAACAAAGAGTTAACATTGCAAGTACTATTGTCCATGAACCAGAGATACTATTCCTTGACGAACCGACATCTGGATTAGATGTCCAGAGTCAGCGAATGATTAAAAACATCATCAAGCAGATGAATCAGAAAGGAACTACAGTTTTCTTAACTACTCACAATATCGAAGAGGCGAATCAATTATGTACAAGAGTAGCAATTATTAATAAAGGCAAGATAGTTGTTATTGATAGACCTGAAATATTAAGAAGAACATTCAAGACAACTCAATCAGTTGAGATTTCATTTGATAAATCTATTGATGATACCTTGATTAAAAAAAGCGATCTGGTGAATAGAATAGAAAGATTGGGTGACAAATGGAAAATGTACACAGACAATCCTGACAAACTTGTGAAGTATTTATCCAGATTTGCTGAAGATAAGGGTTTGACAATCATTGCAATGGAAATATGCAGGGCAAGTCTGGAAGACGCATTTGTGAAGTTCACCGAATGATATGTTAATTAAATATCCGAACAAACAATTTTTCCGCGGTGTAATGGTTACTACAGAAAAAAACATCAGAATCTATTACACTAAAGCTCCGGTTATGATATTCGGACTTTTATTCCCCCTATTCATGTTTTTATCATTTTATTTAGGAAGAGGAATAAATTTGCATTTTTTCTTTCCTGGATTTTTAGCTATGTCCCTGTTCTTTACAGCTTCATCAGTTGGACCTCTGATTACACCATGGGAAAAACAAGCAGGAACTTATGAAAGATTGCTCTCTTTTCCAGTCAGCATCAATACAATAATCCTGGGTGATATTGCAGCAGGAATGATTTTTGGTATTATCATAAATATAATTGTAATAATAATTAGTCAGGTATTTTTGAATTACAGTATAGATATTTTTATTCTGCTTACAGGCATATTATTGGCTTCTTTCTGCTTTTCCTCTCTCGGTGTGTTGCTGGCATCTCCATCAGTACGCGCTCCATCCCATATTATGATGTTCTCCAGTCTTATCCGTTTTCCGCTGATCTTTATAAGCGGTATTTTTATACCTTTAGAAAACCTGCACGGAATTGCAAGAATATTAACTTACCTTTCCCCTATTACTTATCTCGTTGATATATTCAATTTCAGTTTTAAAGGTGAATCGAGCATATCACTGATTATTGATTTTGCAGCATTGTTTGCCTTTACTGTAGTATTTATGTATTTGTCAAACAGATTCCACAAGAGAAATTTGATGAAAGGATTATGAAAACAGAATTCGATATGTTAGCTTGACTTTTCATTATCTTTGCTATATACTTTTTAAAATGTAGATAAAAGATAATTTACTGAAAGGAGGTATTGCATGAAATCCATATTTAGACTAAGCATAGCCGCAGTGCTGATGGCTGTGGCATTGGGTTGCGGACCCAGGATAATGGTACCGCCCAAGATTGATCTTACGCAACACGAGGTCATCGGTATTATTAAGTTCAAGTCTTCTAATGAAGGCGAACTCGGGCCCCTCGCAACAAAGAAGTTCATGGAAGCGATCCGACGAGACCAGGAAATGGTGCGGATTGTCGAACTGGGGCCTGAGGATGAAGTCCTTAATGCAGTTAACAGCGACAAGCTGGATCAGACAACATACAAGGCTCTTGGCGAGAAACACGAAGTCATCACCATTTTCACTGGTGAACTTATAGTCTCGGATGTCAGACCAGACATCACAATCGCGCCGCTATTTGGACATATGGACTTCAAAGCTGAAGTCGATGCCATGCTCAACGCGCAGATGGTAGAGACTACTACTGGAGCATCAATCTGGAGTGGGTCTGCAAGTGCAACAAAACAAATCGGCGAAGTCAGCATATTTGGTGGCAAGTACTTTGTCTTTGATGCGGAAAACCCGGACAGGGCATATGGCAAACTCGTCGATGAATTGGTCGAGAAGGTGACAAAAGACTTCAGGGTAACCTGGAAACGCGAGTAG
>SOIY01000180.1 GCA_004376785.1 Candidatus Stahliibacteriota bacterium
CTGGGAAAATGTGTTTATTGTCTGGACATGGAGAAATAATAAGAGGAGGATCATTTTTTAAGTAGATGCAACATGGGGATGATTCGACTGAGCTTGTTGCACTCCATATTTTCGCAACATGAAGACAGGGAGAGAGGATAAGAGGAATACCTTAATATTCGCGTTATTTAGTGTCATTCGAGCCATTCGTGATTTCTTTTTTTCTTATCTTCCCGAATATAAAGTTGTTTTGTACAGGATCGCAAATCTTTTGATTTTTAATGCCAGAATAATAAGTATCAAAGTGCTGATACGCCCATGGATTGCAACGCATGAATCTATCTGCTGCCATTAATGAACCCCATAAAGGACCATGTTTTTCTATTGCTTGTTTGCCAAAGTGTGAGCATGATGGTGAGAAATTGCATACATCCCCTTGCGATGGCGAAATGATTTTTTGATAGAGAGTAATACTAGAGTTGAACACGATTTTGAGCGGGTTGGTTTCCTTTTGAGGTTGTGCAAGAAGTAGAAGAATAAGTATTGAATTCATATGATATTTTAGATATTTTCAATCAAAAATCAAGGACTTAATAAAAGGGGACAGGCTACTTTTAATGTCTAATTATTATCTAATTAAAATAAATTCTCACACCATTAAAAGTAGCCTGTCCCCTTGATTTTATGGGAAAATCAGGTATGCTAATTTATGATTAAGGAGTATATCAAAGAAATCAAGCAATTTGATCTTGAAACAGTTATCATTATTGTCTATTCGACTTTTATTTTGCTGTTTGGGATCTATTTCCGGCGTGGACAATTCATATTTCCCAGACAAGTCTATCTTAATAGATTAATAATTTTAGGGATAATATATGGACTCTCGCCATTTTTATTGCTTTTTATTTTCAAGCATAAACCAAAGGATTTTGGAATCAGTTTAGGCCATTTCAAAAAGTGGCTAAAAGAAGTGTTGTTTTTTTATCTTATTATGGTCGTTATTTTAATTTTAGCATTTAAATTTACTAATCTTAAAAATGTTTATCCTATATATCGTAAGGCAGCACAAGGATGGAATTATTTTCTGATGTATCAATTAATACATCTTTTTCATATGTTTACCTGGGAATTTTTCTTTAGAGGATTTATGTTATTTGGTCTTGAAAAAAAATTCGGCAAGGCAAGTATTTTAATCCAAACCATTCCTTTTGCCATTATGCATTATAGAAAACCACAGCTCGAGGCTTATGGTTCAATATTCGCCGGAATATTTCTGGGTTTAATTGGTTTACGCGCGCGAAGTTTTCTGCCCTGTGCAATACTGCATTTCCTTGTAGCTCTAACAGCAGATATATTGGGGATACTATTTTAGAAACGCAGTATCATTACATTCGCAGTATCGCTGCGCTCGCAGTATCATCCGCCATAAGATATGGTGGATTCGCAGTATCATCCGCCTAAGACGGATTCGCAAAAGATTTTTCTATTAGCGTATCAGATAAAAAGAATTTTACATTATGGTTACATCTGGTTTTATAGAATTATTTCACGAGGCGATACTGCGAGTCCCGTAGTGACGATACTGCGAATCTCGACTAAAGGTCGAGATGATACTGCTTTTTTACTATTTTGCTATTTCCACTACCCTCGTTTCTCTTATTAAGGTCACTTTTATTTGACCTGGGTACTGGGTTTCTTTTTCAATACGTCGTGCAATATCATGAGCTAAACTATCAGCTTCTAAATCAGAAATCTTTTCTGGTTGAACCATAACCCTAATTTCTCTTCCTGCCTGAATTGCGAAAACTCTTTCCACGCCGTTGAATGAAGAGGCAATTTCCTCAAGTACATTTAGACGTTTTATATATGCTTCGATTGTTTCTCTTCTAGCACCAGGTCTTGAACCCGAAATTGAATCTGCAATTTCAACAATTACTGCATAGGGTGATGTGGGTGTAATTTCCTCATGGTGGGCTTCGATTGCATTTACTATTATGTCATTTTCGCCATATTTCCTTGCAATTTCAGATCCAACGTGTGCATGGGAACCTTCAAGGTTTCGGTCTGCGACTTTTCCCAAATCATGCAGTAATCCTGCCCGTTTGGCAGTTGCTGCATCCAATCCTAATTCCTGGGCAAGTAATGCCGAAAGATTAGCAACTTCCTTAGAATGTTGCAAGAGATTTTGGCCATAGCTCGTTCTGTATTTCATCTTGCCAATATATTTGACTAGTTCCGGAACAATTCCTATGGTACCCATTTCTAATATAATCTCTTCACCAGTACTCGTAATAACATTGTTAAGTTCACTATGTGAAGTCTTAACAACTTCTTCGATCCTTGTTGGATGGATTCTGCCATCAGATATTAATTTTTCCATTGCTGTACGAGCAATTTCACGACGGATTGGATCAAAACAAGAAAGAGATATTGTTTCTGGGGTGTCATCGATAATAACCTCAACCCCGGTTAGATTCTCAAATGCCCTGATATTTCTGCCTTCTCGACCGATTATTCTACCCTTCATTTCGTCTGAAGGAATCGGAACAACAGAAATCGTAGTTTCTGCAGTATGCGAAGTAGCACAGCGTTGAATAGCCTGCAAGACTATTTCTCTTGACATAACCTCAGCCTTGGCTTTTGCTGTTTCTTTTATCTGATTTATTAATGCTGCAGCCTCGTGTCTCGCTTCAGCTTCGAGATTCTTTTTCAATGCCTCCTTTGCTTCTTCTTTTGAAAGATTTGCGATCTTTTGGAGTGCTTCATTCTGTTCTTTTATCATTTGGTCGAGTCGTTCAGATTTTGCATGTATTATACGCTCTTTATTCTGCAAATTATGCTCTTTAGTCAATAATTCCTTTTCTTTATCAACAATTAGCTGTTCACGTCTTCCAAGAACCATTTCTTTCTCTGCTAACCGTTTTTCGGCTTTATTAATCTCTTTCCTTTTTGATGCAGTTTCTTTCTCGAATTTTAATTTTTCCTGGTACCATTGTTCCTTGGCAGTTATTTCTGCTGATTTACGGTGTGTTTCTGCATCTCTTTTTGCTTCTTCAATTATTTTTGAAGCCTCTGACGAAGCATTAGCCAATGTGGTTTTACTGAATTTTGTATAAAAATAAATTCCTAAAGCGACGGCTGCAAATGTAACACCGATGCTAATCAAAATTCCCAGTAATGTCATAACAACTCCTCACCTCTTTCTAGAGGCTAAATTTTAAAATGTCCCCGCCTGTGCCGTGTGGGCAAAAGTCTCTGAACCCAGGTTTAAGGTGGGCGCCAGTCGGCTACAAGCAAATACCTATAGCCGAACCAAGCTCCCTAAAGATGGGTGTTGGCTCAAGACTAAATACCCATCACGAGCACGGCAGAGAACGAATTAAGGAACCGCTTCATCTATTTTAAGGATTAGAGATCTAATCCTTTCTTCCATTTCGGAAATCTTTTTTTTGTGCTGATCATCGCGCCGTAAATAATCATCAACTAAATTTAAACAAGCTAAAACAGCGATTTTTGTGGTGGATGGTAGAGGAAATTCCCTATGGATTTCCTTCATCTTCACGTTCACAATTTCAGCAACTTCCTTTATTCGTTCAGGATTCAAATCATCGGATATAACCCGATAATCATTTCCGAAAATATTTACTACGATTTCAGTCTTTTTCAAATTATCTCCCTAAAGAAGAAGATCGTCAATTCTTTCTATCAAACCTTCAATCTTTTCCTTTATTTCTTTGTCTCGAGACTTAAGCTGAGTATTTTGTTCTTCTAAATCTTCAACTTTTTGCTTAAGTTCATTAATAAGCGAAATTAATTTATCTAATTTCTCTTCAAGTTTACTTATTTCGTCCAATCTTACCCCTCTTTCTCAATGTTGCATTAACCCTTCCGGTAACTTCGTCTTCAATTTTTTTAATAAAACAATCAACTTCCTTATCAGTAAGGGTTCGATCTGGTGCCCTAAAATAGAGACGAAATCCTAAGTTTTTTCTGTCTGCTGGGAGATTATGACCTTTATAATAATCAAATAGAACAACCTTTTCTAAAATTGGTCCACCAACTTTAGAAATTAATTTAACTACATTAGGCAATTTAGTTTTTTCGTCAACTAAAAAGGAAAGGTCTCTTGTGTTTGCGGGAAATTTTGCCGGTGGGATATAGAATGTTTCACCAACAAATGCAAATATTTTCCCCAAAGCCAATTCAATGTAGTAATAAGGTTCTTTGCAAAGACTTTCTTCAATGCGACCGATGTATCCTAATTTTTTTCCCGAAAACTGAATGGTAACAGCTTGATCAAATCCCTTCTTCACTGTTTCTGCAAACTCGATTTGTTGTATGTGAAGTATATTGAAGACACTCTCAATAACACCTTTAACATCATAGTAATTTATCAATTCAATTTTTTGATCCCAAAAATTCGGATATCGCTCGCCACCCATAATAATTCCTAATCTTTTTTCTTGATAAGGCGCTTCTCGAAATAGTATATTTCCTACTTCAAAGAGTTTTAAGGATTTGTTTCCTTTTGACAAATTATAATTTACACAGTTTAATAGACCTAAAAAGAGCGTTGGTCTTAATGCGTCAAAACGCTCGTTCAAAGGGTTCTTTATTTTTACAAATTTACTGAAACCAAAATCTGAAAGACGGCTGCTGGCTGTTAAAGAGAGGTTATAGGTTTCATTAAACCCCTGGCCAACAAGGTAATTTTTTATTATCTCTTCATATCCATAATTTTTGTTTATGGTAACACTTCCTCCCCATCTTTTTGGCATTATCTCAGGAATATTCATATAGCCATAGACTCTTGCAATTTCTTCATAAATATCTTCTTCTATGTGCAGATCCCGGCGATAATGCGGTATTTTAGCAAGAAGTGTCTTTGTCCCGGTTATTTTAATATCAATCTTTCCCAGAATTGTTTTTATCCGATTTCTGGTAAGGTTTAATGATAAGATTTTATTTAATCGAGAAGGAGAGAATTTGATAGTTTCGATTTTTCCTTTTTTACCCTTACTTATAAACTCACGTTCTTTAGCTTGGGCATATGTTGTAAATAGTTTTCCGGTTATTGCTGAAGTTTGATCTACTGCTGAAATGTCTGCACCCCGCTCAAATCTCATTGATGCTTCAGTTATTAAACCAAGACGTCTTGAAGTATGAGCAATGCGTTTAGAATCGAAATAGGCGCTTTCTAATAAAACTTGTTTGGTTAAGACTGAAATCTGTGCGCGTTTAGCACCAACAACACCTGCAAGTGCAACAGGACCATTATTATCAGCAATGACCAGATCGTTTTTACTCAATTTAAGCGTGGTCCCTTCTAATGTTACGAATTCCTCTCCATTACGCGCTTTCCTAATTATTATACCACCTTTTATAAGGTCTAAATCGAATGGATGTAGAGATTGACCAGTCAAAAGCATGACAATATTCGTAATATCGACAATATTATTTACAGGATTCATGCCCATGCAATGTAAGCGCCATTTTATCCAGAAAGGCGATTCTTCAGTTTTGATATTGTCGAAGATTCTTGCAGTATATCTTGGACATCCTTGTAAATCTCTTATTTCGATTTTAAAATTACCAGTTCGATTAGGTTGTTTTATAACATAGAGGTTATTTGAACGATAATTGATTCCTAATCCAATTCCTAATTCCCGTGCAATACCTTTTATAGAAAGCCAATCTGGGCGATTTGGCGTAGTGCCCATATCTAAAACCAAGTCATCAAAATAGTCTTTAAATAAAATTCCAGGGTTACCCTTTTCCAGAATAATTACTCCTGTAGATTTCTCTTGCAATCCTAATTCTTGTTCGCTTATGAGAACGCCCCGGGATTTAATACCATTAAAATCCTTTTCAACAATTATCTGACCACTTAATTTTGCACCAGGTTGTCCAACCAGGACCAGATCTCCTTGAGCGACATTCTTTGCAGCAGTGACAATTTGAATTATTTTATTGGTTTTTACTTGTAAAATACTTAAATTCTTGAGACTCGGATGTGAAGCAAGCGCTTTTATCTGTCCAATTATTATATGTTCAGGAGCATACTTTTTCTCTTCTTCAACTTCAAGCCCTAGATTTAAAGAGATTTTTTTTAAAGTGTTAATCTCTAATTTTGTGCCTAAAAGTTCTTCAGTCCATTTAACTGATACTAACATTTAAAATTTCCTCGCAATTGCTCGGTCATGATTACAGAGATAAAAAAGCCGATTACGAAGATATAAAATCACTGTAATCTTTTTTAGAATCTTTGTAATCATATTAACGAAGTTAATCAAAATTGCTCCAAAAATCTAATGTCATTATTAAAAAATACTCTGATATCATCTATGATATATTTTATCATTGCTATCCTGTCCACACCCATTCCTAAAGCATAACCTGAATATTTTCTTGGTGAGATCTTGACATTTTTTAATACCTGAGGATGGACCATTCCGCAGCCACCTAATTCAAGCCAGCCAGTATTTCCGCACACTGCACAGCCATCCCCATCACATATTGTGCAACTTATTGCCAATTCGCCTGAAGGTTCAGTAAACGGGAAGAATGATGGCCTGAGTTCATATTTTGTTTTAGGTCCGAAAAGGAACTTTACAAGTTCACCTAACAACCATTTCAACTCACCAAAAGACACGCCTTCATCAACATACAAAGCTTCTATTTGATGAAAAACTGGGGCATGGCTGGCATCAAATGCATCATATCGATAGCACCTGCCCGGACATATGATCTTTATTGGTGGTTTCTGTTTTTCCATAACCCTTATTTGAGTTGGTGATGTATGACTGCGTAGAAGCAGATCTTCTTTTATATAGAAACTTGAAAACATATCACGGGCTGGATGGTCTTTTGCCATATTCAAAGCTTCAAAATTGTACCAGTCATATTCAATTTCTGGCCCTGTAGCAACAGAGAAGCCGAAGTTTGTGAAAAAGGTGATCAATTCATTAAATATTTTTGAAAGGGGATGCAAATGGCCAGTATGAGGCACTTTTCCGGGAAGAAGTAAATCAATGTCTGTTCTGGATTTGATTTTGAATGTACTGAGTCGAACATTCAATTGCTGGGTTAGTTCTTGTTTTATAATATTAATCCTGTTGCCATAGATCTTTCTCTGTTCAACTGGAAGTTTGGCAATTTCCCTGAAATAGCTGTTGATTTTGCCCTTTCTTCCCAAATATTTGATCCTTATTGCCTCGAGCGCATCTTTACCTTTTGTCTGTTCTAATGAACTTTGTATTTCATCTTTCAATATTTTCAGCTGTTCTTCCATTAATCTGCCTTTTGTGGCTGTTCTTGACCCTTACACATCTGTACAAGAGCATTAAATTCGTCTGGATATTCATATGCAAGGGCTGCCAGTGTTTTCCGATCCAGTTCAATATTTTGCTCTTTTAATACATGGATAAATTGAGAATACTTCATATTCTGGCTCTGCAACGCGGCATTGATTCGAGTGATCCACAAGGCACGAAAGACTCGCTTTTTGCGTTTGCGTTCGCGGTAGGCAGAAATCCATCCCTTCATTACTGCTAATCGTGCTGTCTTATATAATTTGTGTTTAGCTCCCCAATAACCTTTTGCAGCCTTTAGCCACTTTTTTCGCCTTTTCCGTGTATATGGCACATTTCTCGTTCTGGGCATAATTTCTCTCCTTTCTCAAATTATAATCATTTTACAAAATTTGTCAATTATTGCTTAATTTAGACAATAAGGCCCTTTAGTCTTTTTGTATCGGCTTTTGATAACTTAGTTGCCTGGCGGAGTCTCCGTTTCCTTTTTTTGGATTTTGAGGTAAGTAAATGCCCCTTACCTGCTCTTCTTCTTGAGATTTTACCACTTTTTCTCTTTTTCACTCTTTTTGCCCAACCTCTTTTTGTTTTCTGTTTAGCCATTTAATTATCTCCTTTTTTTCTCAGGGAGAAAGGTAACGTGTAATATATTGTGCTCTCGTTTCGGTGGATTTTCAATCTTACCTAATGTTTCAAGATCAACTATCAACTTTTCTAAAACCTTCATTCCTAAGTTAGCATGCAACATTTCTCTTCCTCTTAAACGTAATGTTACTTTTACACGATCTCCATCCATGAGAAATTCCTTGACTTTTGTAAGCTTGACCTGGTAATCGTGTTCGCTAATTTTTAAAGACATCCTCATGCCTCTTCCAGTTGTCCGATGTTGATGTTTTCGTGATGCTCGTTCCTGCCTTTTCTTTTCATATAGATACTTTCCAAAATCAAGCAGTTTACATACTGGTGGTTTAGCATTTGGAGCAACTTCAACCAAGTCCAATTTACTTTCTCGCGCCATGTTCATAGCTTCCCTAATATGAAATTCACCGCGCACTTGGCCCTTATCATCAATCAATTTCACTCTTTGAGCTCTGATATCTCTGTTCACTCTTGGTAATTGCTTAATTGTCACCTCCTTGTTCTTTTTTTGTTAGCTTAAAAAATTCCTTTAAATTCATTTCACCCATATCACCTTTTCCTCGTTTTCTTACTGAGACAGTTTTGTTTTCAATTTCTCTTTTACCGACAACCAGAATATAGGGGATTTTTTTGACTTCAGCTTCCCTTATTCGATAATTTATCTTTTCAGATTTTTCATTTAACTCTGTCCTCAGGTTTCTACGTAGACATTTTTTATAAACCTTTTCTGCATATTTGTCCTGTTTATTCGTTATGGGCATAACCACAACCTGAACTGGTGCAAGCCATAGAGGAAAAGCTCCGCCATAATGTTCAATCAAGCAACCTATGAAGCGTTCCAGAGAGCCATAGATTGCTCTGTGGATAACAACCACCTCTTTATGTCTGCCATCACGGTCCATGTATTCAATATTGAATCGTTTTGGCAAATTAAAGTCGAATTGCACTGTTGTAGTCTGCCATTCCCTTTCAAGCGCATCGAGTAGTTTTATGTCAATCTTTGGTCCGTAAAAGACAGCTTCTCCTTCTTGTCTTTTGTACGCCAGATTAACTCTTTTTAAAGCTGATATAAGTCCTTGTTCAGCACGTTCCCATTCTTCATCATTGCCCATGTACTTACCCTTTTTATCAATGTCACGTACAGAGAGATCAATATTGAATTTCTCAAAACCAAATTTTCTTAAAATGGTTAAGGTTAATTTCAAAACATTTGTAAGTTCTTGTACAATCTGATCCGGTCGACAAAAAATATGGGCGTCATCCATAGTAAATCCGCGAACTCGCAGCAGACCGTGCAGGGTTCCAGAAAGTTCATTTCTATAAACAGCTGCTAATTCAGCATATTTTATAGGTAAATCTTTATAACTGCGAATCTTTGATTTATATATTAATATGTGACCCGGACAATTCATTGGTTTAAGAACATATTCTTCATTTTCAACAGGTAGGGTGTACATACTATCACTGTAAAAATCATAGTGTCCAGATCGACGCCATAGATGACCTCGGGCAATGTGAGGGGTTGAAATCATTTGATATCCTACGGCATTATGTTCTTTGATCCAATAGTCTTCTGTAAGTTTCTTTATTATTGTACCTTTTGGATGCCAGTAGATCAATCCTGCGCCAGCTTCGTCAAATATCGAAAAAAGTTCTAATTCACTGCCCAACTTCCTGTGGTCTCTTCTTTTTGCCTCCTCTATTTTCTTAAGATAATCGTTTAACTCATCATGGGTTGGGAATGCAATGCCGTAGATTCTTGAAAGCATGGGCTGATTTACATCACCGCGCCAATAGGCTCCTGCAAGACTCAACAATTTAAATGCATGAATAGAACCTGTTCTGGGAACATGAGGGCCTCTACACAGGTCGACAAAATTGTTATTACGATACAAACTGAGTTCATCATCATCAATTTCTTTGACTAATTCAGTCTTATATGATTCATTCTGTTTGTTAAAGAATTCAATAGCAGCTTCTTTTTTCATTATAATCCTCTCAAAAGGTATATCTTGTTTAATGATTTCAGCCATCTTCTTTTCTATTTTCTCAAGATCTTCAGGTGAAAAGGGTTTTTCTATATCAAAATCATAGTAAAATCCCTGGTCAATTGAAGGTCCGATTGCCAGTTTTGCCTTAGGAAATAATGCTTTTACTGCAATTGCCATTATGTGGGATGCAGAGTGCCAGTATATTTTTTTACCTTGTTCAGTTGAAAAATCAATCAATTCCATGTCGCAACTTTGAGTAATGTGTGCAGAAAGGTCATATAATTCGCCATTTAATTGAGCAGCAAAGACCTCTTTATTGCTTGTTAAATCGCTAATACGCGTACCTTTTTTGACCTCTATGACTTTTCCATTTAACTTGATTTTCACCATATTGCAATTATAAATTATTTTTTTCATTTGTCAATAGTTATACTGCTGACATTTGTTATTAGGTTAGGGTTTGGAAGCCAGAATAAGAAATCCTGCATCCATACCCATACCAATCTTCCATACGTATCGTCTTGACTTCCAGCCCTTCTTAATTATAATCACTTATGGATTACATTAAATATGCATTTATTGCCATGGTTGGCTGGGGTTTCTGGGCGATTGGTAGTAAAATAATGACCCGTTATTTTAATACTGTAAGTACCTCATTCTGGATATCTTTATGGGCGATTATTTTTTTATCACTTTACATAATTTTCAGAAAGAATTTAATGATAAATAAATATGTTTTTTATGCCCTGCCGATTGGATTTATTTCTTTATTTGCAATCCTTGCATTCTATAAGGCATTAAAAATTGGCCCTATTTCAGTTGTCGTACCATTGACAAATATGTATGTTATTTTTCCTGTGCTTTTTGGTTTTATTGTGCTCAAAGAAGCAATAACGCTTACAAGAATTATTGGCATAATATGTGCAGTCTTAGCGACTATTTTTCTCTCATTATGAAAGTAATTATCTACGAAAAAAACACTGAATTTTTTTATCCTTTAACCAATCTATTCCCACAATTCAATTTAAGAATTGGCATGAAATCGATTGCAGAGAATATTAAGTATTATTTTGCGGGATTAAAAGTTGATTATATTGGTCGCGATATTTTTAAATTTAAGAAGCTTAATACAAAAAAACCAAGTTTATATTTATCCGGTCAATGTATAATCACAAAAAAAATCGATTTTCCCAAAGAAGAAGCAAAATTCCTTATTGGATCAAAACCAGTAGGTTTTATAAAATATAAGCCACCATTCCCAAACAGCCTTAAAGAAATAGATAAGATTTTAAAAACTATTAAAAGAACCCATAAACTCTCTGGTTTTATTTTGAATAATATATGCGACTTAATTAAATATAACGAACCTATGATGATTCACCATTTCAAAATGAACACCATGAAGAGTAAAGTGATTAAAGAAATTTCTATTATTGGTAATAGGAAAAATGTGTATGTGGCAAAAGATGCCATTATTTATAATCTGGTGTGCATTGATGTCTCAGAGGGACCGGTTTATATAGATAAAGGTGCAGTAATTCGACCGTTTACAACCATTATTGGTCCCTCATACATTGGTCCTGGTACAATAGTTGATCGGGCAAAGATCATAAAGTCAAGCATAGGTCCTGTATGCCGTATTGGCGGTGAAGTAGAAGCAAGTATTTTTCAGGGTTATTCAAATAAATGTCATGAGGGTTTTATGGGTCACTCATTTATTGGAGAATGGGTAAACTTAGGAGCCCTTACCACTAATTCGGATCTAAAAAATAATTATGGTATAGTGCGGGTATCATATGGGAAAAAGAGAATAGATTCAGGCATGATAAAATTAGGATGTTTTATTGGTGATCATACAAAGACAGGAATTGGTACCTTGATTCCTACTGGGGCAGTAATTGGCAGTTTTGTAAACTTTTTTGGCGGTGGAATGATGCCTGGATTTGTTCCTTGTTTTAAATGGTTGACTGCAGAAAAACAAGAGGATTATAAAATTGAAAAAGCAATTGCTGCGGCAAAAACAGTGATGGAAAGAAGAAATATGAAGATGTCAAAACAGTATGAAGATTTAATCAGAATAAGCTACAAATGGCGAAATTTGTCGTAGCAATTGACGGCGGGGCAGGATCAGGTAAGAGTACTACAGCAAAAGCAGTTGCCAAAAGATTAAAGTTTTTCTATCTTGATACTGGTGCAATGTATCGTGCAGCTACGTTAAAATATCTGCGGTGCGGTGGTAGTACAGATAATATTGACACGGCACTCGTAAGAGAAATCATAAAACATACAGTAATCAACCTGCGACAGGAGGGTTCTAAAATTCTTGTTTTTTTGGATAACAAGGATGTTACACTTGAAATTAGAACTACACCAGTGAATAATTTCGTTTCGCCGATTTCTGCTCTTCCTGAAATACGTGAGTGGATGGTGCAGAAACAACGAGAGGTAGCCGAGGGTAAAAACGTAATTTGTGAAGGCAGGGATATTGGAACTGTGGTATTCCCGGATGCTCAGGTGAAGATTTATATGCAGGCTGATTTAAAAATCAGGGCACAGCGGCGGCAGAAAGAATTAGATGAAAAAAACATAGAGGCAGATTTTAATAAAGTTGTAGAAAATCTAAAATTCCGGGACAAATATGATTCAAACCGGGTCCATTCACCATTAAAAAAGGCTGAGGATGCCATTATTCTTGATACAACAGATATCACCATTGAGCAAGAAGTCGATTTTGTTGAAAAGATAGTACGAGAGAGGTTGAAAGAAATACCTAAAATCCAAAATACCTAAATGCCTAAAGAGATATTCTGGTTAATTGGTGTGGGGGTAAATCGTTAAATAGAATATAGAATTAGATGTGGTGTAAATT
>SOIY01000151.1 GCA_004376785.1 Candidatus Stahliibacteriota bacterium
TCTCCTTCAATCGATTCCACGTAAAATTCCCTGCCTGATATTATCTCGATATCAGTTTTGCCACAATTTGGACACATTAATATTGGTTCATCAATAATATTTTCTTTGCCACAATCCTTACACTTAATACGTATTGGTATCTCGTCAAATATTATCTCGGCATCACTACATTTAGTGTTCGGCTTTAAATAACCAAAATAGAATTTAATTGAATCTGACGAAAATCCAGTAAATTTCCCAATCTTCAGATTAATTTTATATATCTTGGCAAATTTATTCTTTTCTGCTTCTTGATTGCAAAGGTCAACCAGTGATTTTGTAACACTGTATTCATGCATCTTATGGGCAAAGTGCAAAGGGCATAGTGCAGAGAAAATAAAAAATCATCTAACGATAGCAAATTTGCAAACTTTGTTGCCACGGTCAGATTTAATCAGAGCAAAGTACAAACCGCTTCCAATATCCTCTGGTATTTCCCAGACAATCTCGCCAAACACCTCATCAGGTAGAAGATTCTCAGCAATTAATCTACCTGAAATTGCATAAATATTTACCTGCGCATCGAGGGGAATATTTCTAATCCTTACAATATTCTTATCAACCACTGGATTAGGATAGATTAATACACTATCTAACTCAGGAAGTGTATCAATTTGAACTGCAAGTTTTAATAAACCAATCTCACCTCCAATCCAAAAGCACCTTCTAAGCGGATCAAATTCAAAGCCCTGAATTTGAATAATTTCATTTGATAATACCAAAAATTCAATATGAACATTAATTCCACTATATGTCCAGCCGCTCATAATATTAAACACAGGGTCATAATAGTAGATACCATCGCGCGTCATAATCCAAACCCTTCCTTCTGAATCGAGTTCAACATCAAGAACTTCTTCCTCTGAAAAACCTGTAATGCCTGAAAAACCTGTGTCATTATGAATCAGTAATCCAATCTCATTTGCAACATATAGATTATTATTTTTATCTACAGTGCATCCAAATGCATATTTTGAAAGGAGACCATCAGATTCAGTATAAGTACGGAAATAATCGTCACTACGATCAAAAAGCGTATTTTTTGTATCGATCATGATTAAACCACCTTCAGCACCAGTAACAGTTCTCCATATTTTACCTGCAGAATCAACAGCAATTTCAACATTAAACCCAGTCCTTCTGTCACCCAAAAAATAGACTGTATTTAATGCAGAATCAATTACCCACAGTTTATCTGATGGACCTGCAAGAGCAAGATACATATTATTATTATTATCAAATTCTATATCCCAAATAGCAACAGTTCCCTCCATATTATTATACCTGTTTCTAATAAAATTCCATTCATTGTTTGACCAATCAAAAGAAAAAACCATTACTTCAGAAGTATCATCATCAAATGCATTAATACCAAACCAGACTTTTTTATCAGGTGCAGTAACACAGCGATGGATATGATTAGACGGAAGAATTGAATCAGTGCTGAAATTTATCCATGCGCCATTATTATTTAACCAGCCAAACCCTCTTGATTCACTTGACCTTGCTCCACAAGCAATAAAAACACCGTATTCATTCGCAGTTATTTCAGAAATATGATTTGAGGGCATGCATTTATTCTTTGTAATAGACCAAACATTATCACCAAAATCATACCGGCCTATTCCCTCACCATAATAATCTCTAACATAACGATTGCCAAGACCACAGAATAGATTACTATTAATATTTGCTAAGGATAAAACCTTACAGCGGTAGGGTAAACTATCTTTGGCGATTGTAAAAGCACCCTGATAATAAAAACCAATTTGTGAAATCTGATCAAGAGCTAATACAAGCGAGTCGCCTATATAATTTATATCATTTATTTCATAACCTGATAATAGCGTGTCAAAATGATCACTTTGAAAAAGATTTAATCCTAAGTCAGTTGCGACATAAATTGATGTATCAATAATCGCAATTTTATTTATATGATTACTTAAAAGTCCATGAGATGTTGTATATTGCTGTGTAGAATCAGGATTAAAATCTTTGGTAAAACGAGCAAGACCCTCATCAGTTCCAACCCATATATATGCACTGTCTAATGCAATTGACAGAACATTACCCGATGGCAAATCTATTTCGTATAGCTTTATTCTTGTATCATCGCTAAAATCAGCTGGTGTTCCCTTTGTATCGATAAATAAAAAACCACTCGGGGAACCAATGTAAATACTATCTTTGGAGCAAGTAATCACCTGAGTTATTGTGCTAACCAAATACTCATCTGGGTATATGTAAATATTACTGAAATCCTGGCTAACTAATGCAAGACCGAACTCATTACCAACCCATATATACTCTGAGCTATCCAAGGCAAGACAACTCTGTTCATTTGTCTGTAATCCGTCAGTATTGGTTAAAACCTTAAAAGTACCGCTTAAATGATTATAAGCAACCAAACCACCATTTGTTGCACCATAGATAATTGAATCTTTGCCAACTACTTCATAATAGTAGTTGGTATTTGTGTAATATTCCGGGCTTATAGATATATTAGTTACGAGGAGAAAAATTAATATCACAGAACACCTCCTTAATTGACTCTGTCGAAATTACATATATCAATCTTATAGTCATTAACAGTTTTAACAGTATTCGTACTGCAGTAGGCGGTTTGTAATGCTTAAGAAAAAATGTATAAAATCCTTTAGAGTGATGCATTGCAGGATGTATATTATCCTTTCGAAAATTTTCACCACGATAATGTATTGCATAGGCTTCAGGTAGCCACCATGTATCCCAACCACTTTTATTAATCCTATAACATATATCAGCATCTTCGAGATATAAAAAGAAATCCTCATCAAATAGTCCAACTTGTTCCAGAGCTTTTCTTCTTATCATCATCAATGAGCCCTCTACAAAATCCACTTTCTGGGGTTTTTCATAATCGAGATCAAGACAAAGGTATTGATGCGAAAAGACATTTTCAGGAAATATACGCCTTGCTAAGGACCGCCGACCAAAAGAAACATTAAAGTAATTTGGAAAACGACGACACGTTGGCTGTTGGAATCCAGAGGGATTGAGTATTTCACCACCCAATATACCACAATTATGGTTTTCCGTCATAAATTTGAGCATTAAATTAATTGTCATAGGGAATACTACTACATCTGGATTCAATATTAAAATATATTCACTTTTTGTACTCTTTATTACATTATTAACTGCCTGGGCAAAACCAAGGTTTGTGTGATTACCCATATATTGAACTTCAGGGAAAAACTTCCGGGCAAAGGCTAAACTGTTGTCAGTCGATCCATTATCATAAACAGTTATGTTAATTTTATCTTTAAAACCCTTATTTTTACTGATACTTTCAAGACAATTTTTTAGGTAATCGCCTGAATTGTAGTTTACAATTACAATACTTAACTGCACTTTTTCCTAAACAAAGAAATTAATCTCAGTTTGCAAACCAACCAGAACGCCTCCCAGATAATCCTCTTTGACATCTTAGATTCGCCTTCACTCCTCTCTACAAAAATGATAGGAATTTCTTTAATTTTTAATCCGGATTTATATACAGAAAAAACACTCTGAATTTGGAAACCATAACCGTCTACTTTAAAAGTCTTCCAGTCAACAGACTCAAGTGCCTTACGCGAATAACATTTGAACCCACTTGTTAAATCCCTTACCGGAATCCCAGTAACAATACGAGCAAATATACAGGCAGAATAAGACAGCAATAAACGCTTCATTGGCCAATTGACAACACTTATACCCTTTACATATCGGGAACCAATAATAAGTTCGTATTCATTTAACAATTCAATAAATTTTGGAAGTTCATCCGGGTTATGAGAAAAATCCGCATCCATTTCAAAAGCAAAATCATAACCATTTTTAAGAACATAAGCAAAACCTAAAACATATGCAGTACCCAGTCCCAGTTTTCTTTCTCTTCTTATGAGGTGTAATCTTTTATTATTCTGATTGAGTTTTTCAACAATATCACCTGTCTTATCTGGTGAATTATCATCAATAACCAGAATTTCCAATTGTTTAGAAATCGATAGAACTCTTTTGATTATTTTCTTAATATTAATTGCTTCGTTGTAGGTTGGGATTATAACAAGCCCCTTTTTCATATCGTTTATTATATATGATAATTTACTTTTGTCAATCTATTTTGCCTAAACATTATTTACCTATGTTGACTTGATAATTTTTAAAGATATAATTGATCACATGATTTTTATATCACTATTGCTATTGGCATACGATTATGGTTCAGTAAGTGGATTTGTAACTGATGCATCAAATGGTGAAAAACTCGCCTATGCAAATGTCTATTTAGAAAATACCAACATGGGCAGCGCAACCAATGATAAAGGTTATTATATTATTCACAATATTACCCCAGGCACATATTCAATAATTTTTTCTTACATTGGTTATGAATCAGCTAAAATGGGCATAAGTATAAAGAAAAATCATAATACAGTAATAAATATTGAAATGAATCCTTCACTTATTGAGTTAGAAGAAATAAAAGTATCTGCAGAACGAACCCGGTTTGAACAAGAAGTCGAAGTTAGCCATATAACCTTTACACCCAGAGAGATAAAGTCAGTACCAGGACTGTTTGAAAATGATTTGATAAAAATACTACAACTCATGCCTGGTGTTGTTGCAATGCATGATTTGTCGAACAAGCTCTATGTGCGTGGCGGCAGTCCTGACGAAAATCTGGTGCTCTTAGATGGCATTACGATTTACAACCCATCAACCCATCTCTTCGGTCTTTTCTCGACCTTTAATCCTGATGCAGTTAGCAATGCAGAACTCTATGCAGGAGGATTCCCAGCCATATATGGTGATCGCCTATCTTCAGTGCTCGCAGTCACTACAAAAGAAGGTAATTCAAAGAAATACACAGGTGAAGCCAGCATTGGTTTAATTACTTCAAAATTAATGTTCGAGGGCCCGATCCCAAAAGGTTCGATTCTATTAAGTGGTCGCAGGACATATTTTGATGCACTAGTCTGGGCATATTCAAAGATAAAAAATGATACATTATCATTGCCTTATTATTTTTACGACGGTATTGCAAAAATAAATTTCAATCCTTCACCAGAAAACAGGTTTACCATTGCCGGCATTGCTGGTTCTGATATTATCAGTTTTGAAGAATCATTTACCAATAAAACAGAAGAAAAGATCGACCTGGAATGGGGTAACAGAGGCATTTCCCTGCGCTGGCGCAGAGTCTTTAGTCCACAATTCTACGGTGAAATATTAGGCGCCTGGAGTAATTTCCTCACCCATTTTCAGTATGAAGATTTTAGTGATTCAACAAATAATCTACACATTTACGAAGAAATAATAGATTATACAGGGAAATGTGATTTCAACTATTTTCTCAATGACAGACATACATTAACCTGTGGTATTGATGCTAAACAACTGGAAATTGGATATAATCTTAATGTTGTAGAACAGGATATTATTGCTCAAGAGCAAAAAACACATCTATTCACAGCTTATGTGCAGGACAAATGGTCTTTGATCCCAGATATCTTATCTGTTCAAGCTGGCTTAAGAGCACTCTATGACAATACATGCAAGAGATCTTGCTTTAACCCGCGAATCGGCATAAAATACCATATTAAACCGAATACAGCCCTGAACCTTGCGTGGGGTAAATATAATCAATTTCTTGTCACGATTAATAGTCAAGAATCTTATTTTTCTATATTTGACTTCTGGCGACTCGTGGATAGTACACATAACATACCATCCTCATACCACGTAATAGCCGGTCTTGAACAGTGGTTTGATAATAATACAAGGTTAACAATTGAACCGTACTATAAAAAGTATTATGATCTCCTTATTCCCAAAGAAGACGAGATATTCTTCAGTACGCCATCAGAAAGTCTTAAAGTTGCTAATGGTTATTCAACCGGGTTCGATATCTTCTTTAAAAAAAATTTTGAAAATGCCTTTGGTTGGATAAGTTATTCACTATGCTTCACTAAACGAAAAGTAGGAGCACGCTACTATTCACCGCGTTATGACCGCAGGCATAATTTGAATATTGTCTTTGGATTTACAATACCTGAATATATACCATTATTTAAAAATGGTACTTTAAACCTGCGCTGGTATTTTGCCACAGGTCTTCCTTATGCAGAAGATCTGGCACGGTATCGATATCGCTATTATGACAGTATTGAACAAAATTGGGATTATGAGTGGGTTGTAATACATGGACCACGTGATGCACATCGCCTTCCTTTATCCCATCGCCTCGATTTTCATCTTGAAAAAGATATGCGACTATTTGGTCTTAAAGGTTCCTGGTACATTGATGTAATGAATATCTATAATCACGATAATATCGCATTTTACACATTAGATTATGATGAAGATCCACCAAAAAAGACAGCCTATACATTATTGTCAATACCAATCCCGAGTTTTGGCATTAATCTGAGGTTTTAATATGCAAAAGAGCAGAAGAAATGCAATAATCATAGTAGTGCTTTTTATAATCCTCATCTCATGTGAAAAATCACTATTTGAAGAATATGAACCAGAACTAAACATTTTCTGCCTCCTCGAATGCCCTTCACTTCATTACACGGTCATTGTTGATCGAACCTATAGAATGAATGAACCATCAAACGAGTATATTGAAGATGCACTTGTTATTTTGTCAGGTCCTAATTCTGTAGATACCCTGCAATTCATAGGTGGTAAATACTATCCAGTTCATTCATTCTGGATTGAACCGGAAAAAAGATATCAGTTGACAGTTATAAAAGAGGGCATTGACACAGTCATTGCACAAACAAAGACTCCTGGTAATTTTAGCATAGTGTATCCACAACTCCGCGACACACTTACCATTTCAGACACAATAATTCTGACAAAAAGTTCTGGGGCCTCGTATTATTGCGGTTATTTCACAGATGAAAATGATTATAAAATTCCTTTCTGGTATGTCCCGGACACACTTGACAGTTTGGTGCGCATACCAATACCATTTTATTTAACTTTTGCTCAATCTGGATACTATACAATCGAAATCCTGGCATGTGATGAGAACTATTATCAATACAGTCAATTTAAACCGGAGCAGGACAGTGTGCTGCAAGCAGGAGTTACTGGAGGAGTTGGCGTATTTGCTTCTTATCAATACCGACATGTGTGGGTCTACTTTGTATTAGAATAATCATTCTTGACTTTACTCTTAAAAAGTATATATTAGACCTATGCATATTTATATTGAAGATATTGGTAAATACCAAGGCAAAGACGTAATCATAAAAGGTTGGCTGTTTAATAAACGCTCCAGCGGTAAAATTCGTTTTATACTGGTACGCGATGGTACTGGAATTATTCAATCAGTCATTGCCAAAGGTGAAGTAAAAGATGAACTATTCAAAATCGTGGACAAGATAACTCAGGAATCATCAGTTATTCTAACTGGCACAGTAAGAAAAGACGACAGGGCGCCTGGCGGTTATGAAATCATTGCCAAGGATATTAAAGTCATTCAAATGGCAGAGGATTATCCGATCACACCCAAAGAACATTCCATAGAATTTCTACTTCCGTTTAGGCATTTGTGGTTACGTTCCAAAAAACAGAACGCAATAATGCGCATAAGGCATGAGATAATAAAGGCATGTAGGGATTTTCTTGATAATCAGGGATTTATTAATGCTGATACACCAATTCTTACACCTGCTGCAGTCGAAGGCACTACGACCCTTTTTCAAGTAGATTACTATGACCAAAATGCCTATTTGAGCCAAAGTGGACAACTATACAATGAGGCAACTGCAGCTGCACTTGGAAAAGTTTACTGTTTTGGGCCAACATTTAGAGCAGAAAAATCAAAGACACGACGTCATTTAACCGAGTTCTGGATGTTAGAACCAGAGGTTGCCTACATAGAACTTGATGGAATAATGGACCTAGCTGAAGATATGACTGTATATTTTGTAGAACGAATTCTTGAGAAACGGAAAAAAGAATTGAAAATACTGGAAAGAGATATTAGCAAATTGGAAAAAATAAAAAAACCGTTTCCCAGGATCACTTATAAACAAGCAGTAGAAATTATTAGAAAAAAGGATAAACAATTAAAATATGGTGATGATTTTGGTGCACCACACGAGACCATACTCTCTGACAGTTTTGACAATCCAATCTTAGTCCATCACTACCCTGCAGGGATCAAGGCATTCTATATGAAACGTGACCCAAATGATGAATCTCTCTCCCTGAGCGTTGATATGATTGGCCCAGAAGGCTCTGGTGAACTCATTGGTGGTGGTCAACGTGAAGATGATTATAAAACACTTCTTAAAAGATTAAAAGAAAACAACCTTCCTGAAAAATCATATGAATGGTATCTTGACTTAAGAAAATTTGGCACGTGCCCGCATGGTGGTTTTGGTTTGGGCTTAGAAAGAACTATCGGTTGGATTTGTGGAGTAAAACACGTCAGGGAAACAATCCCTTTCCCCAGAATGCTGGATCGCGTATATCCATAAATACAAGATCCAAGAAACAAATTCCAAGAAACATCTCAGCCCAGGGGCGTCTCGCCCCATGCCCTCAATTGCCTTCAATTTCCTTATTCCTTTTTATCTGTGTCATCTATATATTTATCAGTGCGATCAAAAAAATTAAGAATTATATTCAAAAATATTAAGTTTATTACATTTTACCCCTTGACAAATTGAAATTTTTCATTATAATATATCATGCAATTAAAAATCTTTAATTGTCCATCATGTGGAGAGAAAATGGTCATAAGTGAATTAAAATGCCCTAAATGTGATTTAAGGGTGAAAAAGGATTTTTTTTCATGTGATTTTTGTCAGTTGTCAGAAGACGACTATGAATTCTTAAAGATCTTCTTACGAACCCAGGGCAAAATAACTGACATCGAAAAGATACTTGGTCTTTCTTATCCAACAATAAAAGCAAAAATAGATAATTTACTAAAAAACCTAAAGCTCTCCCCTATTGAAGAAAAACAAAACCCGATTGAGGCGTTGTCCCAGGGAGAGTTATCAGTTGATGAGGCAGTAGCTATATTAAAACAAAGGAGAAAAAAATGAGATTTTATTTTCACAGAATAACTGGTGGTATTATATTACTCGCAATTGGACTGATTATTTGGCTCTCTAATCTTGGAATAATTCACGTTGCATGGCGTCGTGACTGGCCCGTGATATTGATTGTGATTGGAATCATAGAATTGGTGAAGCATATATTTAAAAGATAGTTTAAAGGTTAAGGTTTAGAAGCTAAATTTTATTTATTTTTTAATTATATCCAGCATCCTAACCCAAACCCAATAACTATATGTGGAAAGGAGAATTTATGTCTGAAGAAAGAAAAAAAATATTAAACATGGTCGCTGAAGGAAAATTAACCCCTGAAGAAGCAGACCGATTATTAGGGGCATTAAAAGAATCCGAAGAAAAAGCAAAATTTTTCCATGTGCGGGTATATAACAAAAACAATGACAAAACAAAAGTAAAAATCGATATTCCAATTGGTGTATTGAAACTTGCATCAAAGATAGGAACAGCATTCAAAGGAGTCGTTCCTGAAGGGTTTAAGGTCAATATGCATGGCAAGGAAATTTCTATGGATGAATTCACTCCAGAGATGATTGATAAAATAGTGGAAGAGATCACTGAAGGCGGCAGATTTACGCTCGCCGAGGTTACAGATGACGAAAAAGGTGAATTCGTGGAGGTGTACATTGAATGAAAGACTAAAGATCTTAAAATTACTTGAGGATGGTAAGATCAACTCAGACGAAGCAGCAAGACTCCTCGAGGCATTGTCACAATCTGAGACAAAACATAGAAAAGGACAACACAGAATGTGGGCTTCAATCGAAACTATTCCTGAAGTAATTGCCACAGCAATTTCCACATCTTTTAAACACTCGGTTTCAAAAGAATCTCTACAATTCCCCAGGAAGAAAAAAATAGAGTTCAAGGGAATCAGTGGTGATTTAACGATCACAGGCGACACAAAGGACACAATTGAAATTGAAAAAGACGGTTTTACAAAAATACAAGAAATCGATGATGCACTTGGGATAAAGGCGATCAGTGGTGATATAAAAATAAGAACGCCACGTACTACTGACTTTATAATAAAAGGAATCTCTGGTGATTTGGAAATTACTCATCTCGACGGCAAAATCGAAATTGCCTCAGTCTCTGGTAGTATTATAGGCAAGGAATTATCCGGCAGTTTTATTGGTAATTTTGTCTCTGGTGATGTGGATCTTGATTATCAAAAAGTAGATAATATCAAAATTAAATCAAAAACCAGCGATATAACGCTTAGACTCGATAAAAAAGTAGAGGCGGGAATCGAGGCGGAGACTAAAGATGGCGAAATCACATGCGAATTTGAATTAAAAGAAGAAGAGAAAAAGGGAAATTGGCTTAAAGGAGTAATAAATAAACCAAAAGCAAAGATCGAAATCAAAAACGAACACGGAGACATATCAATAAAGACAAGGAGATAGGGAGACAAGGAGACATGGAGAAAGGTATCTCAATTTTCGTATAAAGGTTTAGGTATTTAGGTATTTTGGATTTTAGGTATTTGTTATTAAGTGGAGGTTTTATGGGTTGTGGAACGCTTTTTGCAATTTTTTTAATTACTATTGGTGCCTGGATATGGGCTTCAAACTACGGTATTATAATATTTTCTTTTTACCGTGATTGGCCTATTCTTATTGTGTTAATTGGTATCTATATATTTATAAAGCTTAGACGCCGAAGAAAATGGCGCAGGAAAGAATAATAGGTAGGGTTTATATTAAAAATATCTTATTTCTGTTGTTAACGGTTGCATTAATTATCTCAGGATGCACCCAGACCATTCATCTTCCAAAAAAAGTGTTTGATATTGAACATAAAGGATTTCACCGAGGATTATGGGTAAGGGCAGTATCTATTGCCAGCCCTGATTCAATTCCTCGAATCCTTCACATTGCACAAAAACTTGGTATTACTGATATATATGTACAGGTCGTAGTCGCAGGCTATGCCTACTACAAATCAAACATTTTACCAAGAAGCCAGTATTTATCAAAGGTTTCAGGTTCAAATTATGATCCACTCGATTCTCTAATCCGTGCTGCTCATAAAAGATCTATCCGTGTTCATGCATGGGTAAATGCCCTGCTTATCTGGTCTTTGAAAGAACCACCTGATTCTTCCAATCACATTCTCTATACACATCCAGAATGGTTTATAAAAGATGCCCGTACAAGAAGTATAGCTGATTATTCTCATAAAGAATGGACAGATGCAGGACTTGAAGGACTTTATCTTGATCCGGCAAATCAAGAAGTACAAAGACACTTGAAAAAAGTATGCACAGAGATTGTAAATAAATACCCGGTTACTGGCATTCATCTTGACTTTATCCGTTATCCAGGAACATTGTGGGGACTTCCTGAAAACGATACCTCTGCAATCTTTGCAGGAATTGAAGGATACACAATCCGCTGGCTTAATTTAGTACGGTATCCACAACTATCAGTCATATCAAGATGGATGGTCTGGCATTACTGGAAATTGAATAGACAAAAGGAAAAAGCAATCTCTCAAATCTTAGAAAATGTGCACACCTCAATCAAGGAAAATACAATACATACGAAGTGCAAATTAACTACGGCAGTATTTCCAAATCCCAGTATGGCAAGATACAGATTTGCACAGAACTGGACGAATTGGGAAAAAATTCTGGATTATCCAGTAGTTATGTCTTATACCCAGGACATTGGCCTTTTTTCAGATTTTCTCAATTTCACACTTATACACAGGCCTGATGCTGTATTCGGAATAGGCTTTCTATGGCATGATATGGAAGCTGAGGCATATTGGGAAGTAAAAACTGTAAAACAAAACAAAGGAGCAGGAATTTGTTTCTTTGATTTTACAAGCATTGATACAATGGTTGATTTTGAAAAACTCAAAAGAGATGATATCAATGAAGATAGTCTTCTCAGAGACACCTTAAGGTATGGCAAGGTTACTAATGTATTTACTGATTTACCTGATCCAAATTTTGTTAAAAATGGCAATGATATTATTACCCAAGGTGAACATTCTGAATTCGCAGAATTTTTGCTTTCTCTATCTCTAAATTTCAACCAAGATCTTGACAGATTAAACTTGAACCGCGATGATTTTATAAATAAAGTCCAGCAAGATGTTATTGCTTTTAAGTATTTAGATTCTGAAGTGTTTCCGCTTACAGACGAACTTATTGAACCGCCAAAACGGAAGGTGGATTACGAGTTCATACCTTGGGGCGATGAGGATTCAGTAATTGTAAGACAAAAAGCAGATAAAATTAATAAACTCACCCAGCATATGATTGTCTACCCAGAAGCGCTGAATATTTTAGCACGTGCTACGTTCAAAACAGAAAAAGGTAAAAGAGAAAAACATATTGCAAGAACAGGGATATATGTATTCGAGGTAAAAGAAATATGTGAAGGAGGAAACCCGATTACAAAAAACAATGTAAAATCTGAACTTTTACCAATTTACCAAAGCTGGACAATTAAAGAAAAACTTCAAACGCTGTTAGATTGAGACGCAGAGTTTGGACAAAATTATTAAACCCGATGAACCCCGCTCCTCTGCGAGGGGCGTGGGTGAATCCCGCTC
>SOIY01000320.1 GCA_004376785.1 Candidatus Stahliibacteriota bacterium
ACTACAAAAGGAATATCAGCGCTACTCCAACAACCGCGACAATCGATCCCAGTATTGCACTGAGGCTTATTTTTTCCTTAAATACCCGACGAGAAAGGGGAATTAGGATTATCGGCGGTAGCGCCATTAGCGTTGAGGCGATACCGACATATGCGTATTGTACCGCAACAAGTGACAGCCATACGCCAAGGAAGGGCCCAAAGAATGCACCACCATACATAGTGAGAGCTGCTTTTTTGTCCTTTAGCTTTTTAACTGTGGATGCCATCTCACCACGAAAAAGGGCAAATATCCAGATGGCTATAGTGGCAACAAAGATTCTAATGATATTTGCAGAAAGGGCTGAGATATTATTTTCTAAGCCCTTTTTAGATAATATCAACCCCAGTGCCTGACAAAAGGCACCACCCAAGCCACAGATAACACCAGTAAAGTATTGCCTTTGTTCATGTTTCTTATTTTCACGCCCTAGTATTACCCAGCTAATTCCTGCAAGGGTAACAATGATTGCGAGGATGTCTGTCAGATTTAAAAATTCGTGCAAGAAAAGCCAGGCAAAGATCGTCCCAAATATTGGAACTACAGACATCATAAGCATAGCAAGCCGGGCACCGATTAATACGAAAGATTTGAATAACAGGGTGTCACCAATTGCAAAACCAATAATACCTGACAATCCAAACCAGAACCAGTGAAAATGTGTCACGCCACTAGGTAGTAATCGGCCGAAGACAAAAAAATGAGCGATGATTAATAGAAGTAAACCGAGCGTTAATCTCAGACGGTTTACAACATTGTGCCCCATAAGTCTTGAAGATATTGTAAAGAAGATTGAACCGACTGACCAGGAAAGAGCAGTGCCTAAGGCAGCTAATTCACCAATATAATTATGCAATTTATCCCCTTATTTAAAGACATCCTAATATTATAATTGCAATTCCCGCACAAAAATTACACGAAATAACTGTACAAAATATCCATATTAATATCATGACGAGTAATGCAAAATATATAGAAGGATTTAACATACTATTTATTTCCCTGTAGCAGACCTGTATTGTACATTTTTTTCATAATTTATTATACACGTTTAATTGTTTTGGTCAACTGCATTTTTTAAAAGATAAACGACTGATGCAATGTAGAATACGTTAGAAAGTGGGGTTTCATACCATAATTTCATCATTGTAAATTTTCTTGAAACAATAGTATTGACAATCGGATTTATTTTTATAAAATAAATTAGTAAGAAAAAATTTATAAGAAGTTTGTTCACTCGTCACAAGATTTCATAAGTATAAAAGTGTATTATAAAAAAGGGGAGAATATGAAAAGAACTGTCGTAATTTTGTTGTTAGCTTTTGGTATAGGTTTTTCACTTCCTTATTGGGAACAAGAAGATTTTGAAAGAGCAGAAATCATCCCAAAAGAAAAAGCGATTATGCAGACCGAGGTTAGGTTGTTAAGAGGGGAGTGGCAGAGGTGGAGTTATATTCATGAGCTCTGTCAAACTGCAGCATTCGTTGCATCCATGCAGGTATCTGATTCTCTTGACCCTGAATTCGGTGGTGTGATTGAAGGGGAAGATCAGTTAAATGTTGTCCAGACCGACAATACCCAGGAGGCAATATGGGTATGGTGTAGATATTATGAGATTACAGGTGATACGACATATTTTACCAATCTTCGCCGCGCCTGGATATATGTAATGAACTATCCAGCCTATTTAGAAGAGGGCACGGATAGTGACTATTACCGTGTTTGGAACTGTGGTCTTGCACTGTTTGCAGAGAGCAAGTTTCGTAATTTATTTAACGATACAACGTATTCATCATATGCTGATACATGTGCCAAATATATACTTCACCATCCTCTGCCATTTGATGACCCAGATCCTTATTATCGCCAATTACATCCTAAAGTCACTTCACTCGCTGCAGGAATGCTATATCAATACGGCAAGGAACTCAATAATCAGACTTTTAAAGATACTGCACTGCTGTACGGTGGCAGGGTGAAGAGCTGGGTTGAATTAGACCCCAACACAAATATAAATGATGAGATATGGGCTATGTCAGGTGGCACTGCAGTTTGGGGATTGTGTCGTTCAATTTTTGATGCGGATACAGCATTAGGTATTACCTGGTTAAATACATATGTTCCATACATGAAGTATTATCAACCAACTGGAACCTGGAACAACTCATGGAATATATGGTATGCAAATGCTTATAATTTTTCAGCGCGTATTACCCAGAATAGTACTTATGTAGAATATCACCATTCTTTGACTGACAGCCTTTTAATTCAAGATTATGATGATGACGGCGGTGTGCCTCCTACACGCTCTTGGGGTCAAAATCAGGACCATTCCTGGGTGTCAACCTACATGGTATTTATGGGTTTTGAGGGGCTCATGGATTCAATCAAAAATATAGATGCCGGCGTGAATGGTATTTATGCTGTTGGACCAATGCCTTTTTTTCTTGAAGGTGATTCAATTATACTGTCGATGAGAGTTGTCAATTACGGATTTTCTTTTCTGTCAAATGTTTATTTTACAATTGATGGTCCATATTTTGCAGATACCATAATGGATTTACCTATTGGCTATGAGGATACAATCACATTTGACGCTCCCTGGGTACCTAATGATACAGGTTATTATGATTTTACAGCATATAGTGATTATTCTGGCGATGAGAGACCTGGAAACGATACTTTTGATACATTACTCTTTGTGCGGCCTTTAAGATTAGTTTCCGGTACAGTAAATGATTCGACAAGTGCTGCTGGAATTTATGCTCAAATATATTTCCAGTTTATCGACGACACAGGGTCAGTACATTTTGACAGTACTGAAACCGATTCATCCACTGGTACTTTCAATATTTATCTGATTGATTCTCTTTACAGAGCATTTATTTATACTGAAATACCATACCCGGATATTGTAAAAGAAGACATCTATGTAACGCCAGATTCAATAACAGATCTCACTATTTACCTTAATCCTGCCGACATACTCATTATTAATAGAGATAATGAAGGACGATATGCAGAGTATTATGCAAAGCCACTCGATTCGTTAAATGTTACGTATAAGGTCTGGGCACCTGTTAATCAAGGGATTTTTCCATTCAGTAGAATTAATGAGTTTAATAATAGCACAATCATCTGGTATACAGGTAGAGCAGAGATTGATAATATTACACCACAAGAACAAGAAAGTTTGATGGTTTTTCTCGATAACAGTGGTAAGCTGCTCATTACTGGGCAGAATATCGGCGAAGAAATATCAGCGACACAGTTTTATACTGATTATTTGCATGCCCTGCTTGTGAGCGATTCTATCCATGCATTGCCTTGCTATCCGGATACACTTGATGCACTTGGTCAAAGCCTTGATAGAATTTGGACTGTTGGTGGTGTAGCGAACCAATACTCACGAGATATCATTGCCTCTGACGGAAATTCTCATCAATTCCTCTACTATGAAACAGCACTGACAAATTGTTCGGGAATCTGGTACAATGATCCCGTATTGAATTACCAGGTTATATACTGTGGTTTTGGCATTGAAGCAGTCCATAATCGACCAGGATATATGTCACGTAAGGATTTTCTCGCAGAATTACTTGAATGGTTTGGTATTTTGAAAATACAAGAATATGATAAAGAACAGTGTATTAAATACCTATTCAGGATATATCCAAACCCTGCGTATAACGAAGTGAATATCTATTCATCATCTAATGTAGTATTGCAGAAGGTATCAATCAAAATATACGATACATCAGGCAGGTTGATAAAAACATTAGTAAAAGAGAAACCGATTGATAAACTTGTGTGGAACCTACAAGATTCAAAAAGGCGGTGTGTTCCAAATGGTATCTACTTTATAAAATTCGAAGCTGATGACATAAATATTATAATAAAAACAGTAGTTCTAAGATGATATATCATTAAAACATTTTATTATTTTA
>SOIY01000004.1 GCA_004376785.1 Candidatus Stahliibacteriota bacterium
ACCCTTGCCCAATAACCATTTTTTAACCATTGACTATATCGTTACGTTTGAATATAATACAATGAAGGAAAGGAGTGAATCATGAAAAAATTAATAGGCTTGATTATTATCATTGTAGTATTTGGTATTAGTACATATCTAATACTCAAAATTCCAAAATCAGTCAATTCGAATGTTATTACAGAAGAATCGATTTCGATTCAAAACAGTTCTGAAGAATGGCTTGGCATATTTCTTCAAGGTCAACGCATTGGATATTCCTTTACCAAAATCTCGAGAACCGATACTGGATTGATTGTTGAAAATCGCTCCCAGATGACGCTTATCATGATGAATACACAACGAACCCTGTCTACCCATGTCTTTGTTCATACTGACAAAGACTATACCCTCAAAAATTTTATATTGGAAATTAAAACTCCGGGGCATCCAACAAAAATTGAAGGAAAGATAGAAGGAACAAACCTGGAATTAACATCCTATTCACAAGGTACTCATCATACCCAGACAATTACGCTTAAAGAAAAACCTTATTTCCCTGATGCAATTGAAGAAGTTATAAAAAAGAAAAAAATGAAGCCCGGTGATGAAATCACAATCCCCTATTTCGATCCAACAACACAATCTACGGCTTCAGCCAGGATTAAAGTGTTTGATAAAGAAAGGGTTAAGGTTCTGGATAAAGAATTTGTCGGCACGAGAATAGAAATAGATTATATGGGAATCAATTCAATTCTCTGGCTCGACAATGATTATAAATTGATAAAAGAATCCTCGCCAGCAATGGGTATGGAAATGATCCCTCTTTCCAGAGAACAAGCACTTGCTGAAATTGAGCCTGTCGATGCCTTTGACTTACTCTCTTTCTTCTCAGTAAAAATTGATAAACCGATTCCTGACCCAAATAAACTTTCCTATTTAAAAATAGAGTTAAGTAATATTACGATTGAAGGACTTGATTTAACTGATGACTATCAGAAATTGATAGAAAAAGAACCTATTATAATAGAATCTTATAAAGCTATCCTTGCTGAACTTCCTGATCTTTCTGCTCCTATAAGCGAACACAAAGAATTCCTTGAATCCTCAGTCTATATTCAGTGCAAGAACTCTGAAATAATTGCAAAGGCACATGAAATCGTGGGTAATGAAAAAAATGCAAAGAAAGTGGTCGCTAAATTAGTAAAAGGCGTCCACAAATTCGTTAAGAAAAATCCTACTGCCTCCTTACCATCTGCCATTGATGTTCTAAGAACAAAAGAAGGCGATTGCAACGAACATTCAATATTATTTGCTGCACTCGCTCGCGCCAAAGGTATTCCAACGAAAATTTACGTTGGATTGGTGAACCTTCACGGATTTGCCTTTTATTATCACGCCTGGTGTGCAGTTTGGCTCGGAAAATGGGTACCTGTAGATCCTACACTAAATCAATTTCCAGCTGATGTCGGACATCTTAAATTAAAAGAAGGAGAGATCTCTGAACAGGCGCAGGTTTTAAAGGTAGTGGGTAAGCTGAACATCAATGTTCTGAACTATCAAGAAGATTAACTGCTCAAGATAGGTTTATGAAAACATTGGTTATACAAAATTTAAAGAAAAAATTCGGCAATGTGTGGGCAGTTAAAAATCTGAATCTCGAATTAAATCCGGGTGAGATATTCGTTCTTCTGGGACCAAATGGCGCAGGAAAGACAACAACTTTAAAACTCATCGCGGGACTGCTACATCCAACCGATGGAGAAATCTATATCAAAGATATTGATGTCAAAAAAGAACCGATAAAGGCAAAGTCTTTGATTGGTTATATCCCTGACGAACCATTTATCTATAACAAATTGACTGGTCGTGAGTTCATAAACTTTATTGCTGCCATTTATAATATAAAAAGAGAAAATTACGAAAAAAGAATGGAAGATTTATTTAAGAAACTTGAAATCGGGGATTGGATTGACGAATTTTCTGAAAGTTATTCTCACGGCATGAAACAGAAAGTAATAATGTGTCAGCTTTTTCTGCACAATCCTGATCTAATATTGATTGACGAACCCCTGGTTGGTTTAGACCCAAAGAGTAGCAAAACTGTACGCGAAATTTTTTTCGACCTTAAAAATAAAGGAAAAACCTTTTTCATTTGCACACATACGCTTTCCTTTGCAAGGGACATTGCATCAAGAATAGGAATAATCAGTACAGGTGAATTAAAGTTCATAGGCAATCTTGAGCAACTATCCAGAATCTCAGGGGCAAAGGATATTGAAGAAATATATTTAAAACTTACTGAAGAACCGGTTAGTGCAGACATAAAATAATTTCTTTTATTGTAGCATGAAAGACTTCCGAATAATATTCTTTACATACATAAAAATCATAGCAAAAACGATCGCCTCGACAAATGCAATTAGGCTCGCATCTTTTATTTTTGTTATTGGCTGCTTTCTTGCCGGTTCGTTTTATATATTGTTTAGGATCTTTACTTATCTGATGGCTATTGAGATAATAGGTTCTGCACTTATGGACAGAGTAATCGAAATGACTTTTTTTGTGTTCTTTATCATGCTTCTATTCAGCAATGTTATTACCTCATTTTCTACCTTTTACAATGATAAAGAGTTAGATTTTCTCTTCTCCTTGCCGGTTCGGCCTACCTCAATCTATCTTGCCAAACTCTTTGAAAATTGTATTTATGCATCCTGGGCAACAATGGTCATTGCGTTACCGCTTGTTATCGCTTATGGAATTTCGACCAGTGCACAGCCTTTATATTATCCCGTTTCAATTATAAGTATTCTCGTCTACCTTATCATTCCTGCCGCAATTGCATCATTGGTAATATTCATTATTTTCCGCCTTTTCCCTCGCCTGAAATCAAGGGATGTAATAATCCTTTCCCTAATTTCTATTATAGGTTTAACATTTTTATATATAAAGATCAGTAATCCAGAACTCTTGAAAATGTTCGAAACCGAGAGTGAAAAAGAACTTCTTAAATTCGCTACTAACCTGACTAGTATAGGCGGTGTTTATGTGCCTTCAACCTGGCTGAGTAATATTCTAAAAGGATTGAGGACAGATCTAAACCAGGGCATATTTTACTTTCTACTGCTTCTATTTGTAAGTTTAAGTACAATCATCTTTGCATTCTTTACAGCAAAAGTTCTTTATGCACAATCGTGGTTACTCATTGGTGAACGCGAGACAAAAAAAAGAAGAAAAAAATCACTACTCTCTTCATACCAAACCGATTCTGCAAATACATTCATTTTCAAAGATTTACTCATCTTTATTCGCGAACCTGTACAATGGGTACAATTGTCGATATTCATCATTCTCTTAACAGTATATATCTTTTCTTTAAAGAAAACACCTATCTACTTCACTTTTCCACTGTGGCGCACAATTGTATCATTTGCAAATTTTGCCTATATAAGCTTTGTTCTGGCAACCCTGGGTGTCAGGTTTATATTTCCTGCAATCAGTTTAGAACGTTCCGGAATATGGTTTCTTGGTTCTTCGCCTTTTTCATTCAAAAAAATTATCAAATTAAAATATTTCTCCAATCTGCTAACCACAGTTATAATCATGGAAGGGCTGTTAATTTTCTCCAATATTTTTATAAAAACTGACCAGCAAATGTATCTTATAATGCCGTTCATCGCTCTATTCTTTGCCGCATCTCTGGTTTCAATAAATTTAGGCTTTGGAAGCAGATTCCCTCAATTTAACGAGGATAATCCATCCAAGATTGCAGCTGGCAGTGGAGGTATAATTGCTGCCCTGGCAAGTATCACATATGTTGCAATATCAATTATTATTCTGGCAACACCGGCATATAACTATTTAACAAATAAATATTTTAATAGACCAAGTAATGAATTTGTAATCTACTTGTCTTTCTTATTTTTCTTCGTGTTTAGCGTCCTTACTATTATATTCCCTCTGCGTCTCGGTATAAAATCACT
>SOIY01000349.1 GCA_004376785.1 Candidatus Stahliibacteriota bacterium
TGCAAACGTTAACACATATAGTTACCACTTTTTTATCATCCACTGCCTTCCGCATATAACCCTGAAGTCACATCGGTAACACTCTCCCTCGGGATCAGATGTTGGATCAAAATCAATCTTTGGATTTAATATTTCCTCCACAAGTGTTAATATTGCTTTCTTATATAGTTCATACATTTCTATTTTCTCATTCAAATCCACATGTTCTTTGAATAACAACTTTTCTTCTATTGTCTTCGAGCCTAAAATCATCAAAGAGCTGTTAATATTATCAATCGATATATCTTTGTTTTCTCCAAGGTAAAGAAGTAAATAAAAAGGTAATTGAACTGACCCAAGAGTTCTAAACCATTCTTCCCTCTTAGAGATGTCGAAATTCTTCGCATTTGGTATAGCAACATTCTTACCGGTTTTATAATCGATAATATAAATCTTCCCGTTCCTTTTATCAACCCGGTCGATCCGCCCTCTTAATTTAATTTTATATCCGGATGACAATTCGAGTGAAATTTCCTTACCTTTCCTGTACTTCTGTCCAAGATAAGGCTTTTTTTGATTTTCACATTCCAAAATTACAATATTTTTATATTTCTTTTTATGAAAATCAAGAACATATTTCATCCTTCTTTTAATTTGAGATTTAATTAGATAAATAGATCCAACATCAGAATGTGTAAAAGATTTGTTAAATTCATCTTCAACTATTTTTTCGATATGATTGTAATCTTCCTCTTTAATAACGAGCTTTTTCCCTAATTTTAAAATAAAAAACTTTTGTAGTACAGCATGAACTTTTGAACCTATGTCCTTTGGTTCCAAATCATCTGTTATTCCTTCTTTTCCACGCAACCTTAAAATATGTTGATAGTAAAACCTGAGCGGGCAATGCAGGTAAGTATCAAGATTAGATTGCGAAAACTTAACTTTTTCAATAATATATTTCATTACATCATCATTCTTCTTTACAGACTCAGGATCTTTCTGAGAAAACTGAACCCTGAAAAAAACTTCACGAGTTGACGATTCCAATTTTCGTGTCTTCTTTTGTAATTCCCATTCTAATCTCTCAACAAATCTGCTCTTTTCTTTATCCGCACCCTCGACATAAAAAATATGGACTTGTTTCGCCCCACCCAGAAGCGTGTTAAAATAGTATTTTGAAATTTTCTCTCTGTCTTCATGAGTTGGGAGTTTGAGGAATTTCCTCATTTTGTACGGCAAGAGCGTATCTTCTTTTTTGGTATGGGGTACTATTCCTTCATTGACATCGAGGAAATAAACCGTGTCAAATTTAATACTTCTTGTTTCAAGAAAACCCAGAACCTGTAGACCCTTGACCGGAGTACCCGGAAATGGATATCTGATTGCCCTCGTGTAATTTCTCAACAGCCGAAAATAACTTCCTGTTTTCACAAAATTTTCATTTTTAAGGATAGACGTTTTGAGTTCATAGAGCCCGTCTATCATCGTTTTGATAAAAGGTACTGTGTAAGGATGCATACTTGCCTGACTATTCTGAGATATGAAGGAAATAGAATGGAGAAGTTTATCAGCAAAGTCCTCAATATTTTTTATAGTCTCAAATGGTTTGATAAATATCCGATGTATATTATTTAGATGGCTTTTAATCTTCACCCTGTCAATTTTGGCATCCTGAGATGTTGCAAGTTTTCTTACACAATCGCTAATGATTTTTTTGTCTTCTTCAATCTCTTCTAACTTGATGAATCTTCTTTCCTGCCTCACAAACTGTTCTTCAATCGTGTGGAAAATGATTCTTGTTGGATAACTTGCACGATCCAAATAGATATTCTTAACATATGGATGCAATACGAATTTCAAATAGTCAGGGATATAATAATCATCGTCACCTCTGGTTTCCATGAGCTTACCCAATGTCTCGATGAGTGCATAAACCGGGGTGCGAAAGAGTGGATAACCCATGGAAATATTGTATTCATTTCCAGCAGAACCTAATGTATGTTGAACAACAGGAAACAATGTGTCGGCTGAAGGAAGCACAATCAAATCTTTGCGAGTAAAACCTTCTTCTTTACTTATAGTCTGGTTGAGTGCGAATATTTCACCATGGACATCCATTGCCTTGTAAAAATTAATCTCAGGAGCTTTTGCTCCTTCACCTTTTTCTTCAACATCGACCTGTAATTTTGAAATTAATGATTCTATTCCCGGGCCTTTCTGAAAAATAATACTTGTATTGCTTTTCTTTTCTAATTGTCCGAAAATTCTTTTTTCCGATTCAGTAAGAGCAAAAAAACCAATCAATAGTATTTTTTTGAAAATATCAAAATCTACCTTTTCTATATTGTTAGCAACCTTTCGGTATCTTGAAGCCCTGGTCGATATATTGTTTTGAGGAAAAAAATCATAAAAGGATTCATAGAGAGTGGATAGTGAAGTCAATTTTTGCTGAATCCTAATTGGTAACTTCTCACCTGCAATCGTCTCTATTCCTTTCAGCCTTGATGGTTTTATTAATTCTATATACATTTCCTCGAAATCCGAGAATATCTTAAATCCCCAGGGAAGAAAATCATCAAGGGTTAGACGAGCATTATCATCGATGATTAATTCTTTATCCTTGTTGAGGTCAAAAATGATAGATACGCCATCAATTGCATTTATCTTCCTGTCTGTATATCCGAGATATTTATATACAAAATCGATGAACTCATCTATAGAAAAAATCTTAGGAGCTTTAAAGGAAGTTTTTAGTTCATCAGCAAAATACTTTCGTAAAAAGTGAGAAGGCCTTTTCCCTGGAAAAACAATAAGATTTTCGCATAAATTATCCTTATCCTTGAGAAGAAGATCTCCTACAAATTCCACAATATCCACGGATGGAGAAATAAGTAAATTCTTCATTCCACTTCCTCAACTTTCTTGGTGTCAATATAGGCAAGGTATCCTTTAATTGTTTTTTGAGGATTGAGTGCACACAGTATTTTCATGTAATTCTTTAACTGCGTACGATAGTATGACATTTCCTCTTTACCAGTTTTAAAATCAATGACGATTATTCTATCCGGATCTATCACAACCCTGTCAAAACGGTATAAAGAACCATCTTTACCAACATATTCTACTTCTTGCTGAATTTGCCTTAAGGGTTGCTTTTCAAACCATTCTCTCACTTTCGCTAAGTTGAGGAACTCGATTATTACTCTGCTTACTTCTCCTATGTTGTAAATTTCCTTTCTTCTTTCACATATCTTTTTAACAATTTTATTAACAATGTTCTCCATATTCTCTGAGATAAATGTAACCTCAGCTAAAATTTCGTGAAAAAACTCCCCTTTCTGTGTTTCCATGAGTCGTGCAATAGACCAGTTTTTATCTTCTTCTCTGGTAAATTTCATTTCTATCTTTCCAGGCAGCGATATCAGTGTAGGCCGCGCTTCTGAAGATTTCTTTTCCTGCTTCTCTTTTTCCCCTTTCTCATAGTCCTCAAACAAATCTAAAGGATTAGGTTTCTCTTGCATTGTGCTTCGGTTTTGTTTCTCCTTTTTTATTACTACGTTGTACAACTCTTTTTTTGCACGAGTATTTGCCACATAAAGCAAATTGAGATTTTGAATTGTGTCATCTAATTTGTTTTCAGAATAAAGTCTTTTGAGTTTCGGAGACTTCTCGATAAAGTTTTTGACAATATAGTATATCATCAAGCTTTTTCCATCCTTTTCAAAAAACATATTCTTGCGTGCATCTACACTATCGTAAAGCATATTAATTACAACAGGAAAGCCAAGTCCCTTGGCTTTATGAAATGTCATTACCTTAACGGCATTTATGTAATCAGGAAGTACAACCTCGAGAAACGACCCCTCCTGGTCTTCACAAATCAACTCAATAAAATCCTTTATATTATTCATTCCCATTGATTCAACAGAACTTATTGCTTCAAGAAATCTAACAAGGAAACCTGTCTCTGCTGGGAAATTATCAAAAATATTGAATGTTCTGAAGATCAGCGAAACAAGGTCGTAAAGTGGATAGTAACCAACCTTATTGAAAAGTTCTTCAAATAACGAATTCCACAAGTCTTTAAATTGGCTATGTTTTCTGAACCACACATAAAGGTAATCTAACTTTCCTGACTTATCACAAGCTCTTTTAAAAATGAATTCTAGAATGTCATCGTAGCTTAACTTCTCTCCTGTAGATTCAGCCGCCTTAATAAAAATGTCTCCGCATATAAAGCTGGCAAAACTGAGGTCATCTACCGGAGAATCAAGAAACTGTAACAGACTCATTATTTCCCTGATGATTTTCCTTTTTCTTATATTGAGTGAACTGAAAGAGGCAGATGGTATGTTTTTTTCCGTGAGCCACTCCACGATCATCTCGACTTGAGCGTTTCTCTTAGCAAGAATAGTAATATCACTGTGCTGGTATCTTGGTAGAACATCCTCCAGAATATTGAAAAGGACGTCCTTTTCAGGACTATTATTATTTTGTTTAACTATGACTGCCTTAACATAACCGTCATGTTCCTTATACTTCTTCTCTTTTGATGCAGGATACTGGTCATATTCAGTTAACCCTGTTAAATCTTTTGCAAGAATTTCAGTCCCGATTTTATCTCTTAATTTATCTTTGAAAATTCTATCAACATAATCTAAAATTACACGACCACTGCGAAAGTTTTCTTTTAATTGTATAACCCGGGCACTCTGAATTACACTTTGGGGCAGATAATGATTATCATATTCGCTCTTTGATTTAATCCCTTCAATTATCTTCCTCATTATCTTATAATCTGCTTTTCTGAACATGTATATTGCCTGTTTCATATCGCCAACAGCAAAAAGAGAACCTCCTTTAGAAAATGCCTCTTCAAGAAGGGGCTGCATATTATTCCACTGCACCCTATCAGTATCCTGGAATTCATCGAGCAGAAAATGATACAGAATGTCACCGAGTCGGTAATAAATCTCCGGAATAATGTCCTTATTTATGTATTGAGAAAGTTTTTTATTGATATCATCAAAATGTATAATTTCTTTATTTCGCTTCACTGTTTCGAGAATCTTTTTGAACTGTTTGTAAAGTGCACCATAATGACAATAATGTGATACTGAATAGAGCCTGAGCATTTCTTCTACAAGAGTAGACAAATCAACCCAGGTCTGCACTGCCTCTTCATAAGCAGCCTTATTTTTAACATTCTTTTTAAAAGGTAGATTACTCTTTGAGTAGCTTTCAATAAATTCCTTTATGTCCTCATTTATGATCGATTCTGCTGCCTTACATTTAACTTTTTTCTCTAACCCTGATTTTAGAAGACCTTCATATACTTTGCATACATGAGTAAATTTTTCTTCAATTATTTGCCATTTGTCCTCAAATACTATTTCCTCCAGTACCTTACCCTCTTCTTTCAGAAAATCCTCAAATTTTCTCTGTATCTTATAAACAGGGTTCCATGGAAATGTTTTTGACTCCAGAATCAGTAATTTAAGAAAATTGTCAACCTCTTCTCTGGTAATTTTATCTCCTATACTTTTCAGCGTGATGGAAAGAGCAAAATTTGTAAGGGTTCTGTATGATTCTGTAATATCAAGTTGCAAAGGCATGCCAAGTTCAACTGCAGAACAATGCAAAATTCTGCTCATAAAGCTATCTATTGTCTGGATGTGAAAATCAGAATACCTGTTGATTATGACATTGACTGCATCTTGTGCCCTTTTTCTTATTTGTTCTGGCTTTAAACTAACAAGTTCCAGGATCTGTTTTTTTTCATCACAATCTTCACCAAACGCAAGTTTCTTGAGCCATTCAAGAATTCTCTGTTTCATCTCTCTCGCAGCATTATTCGTGAATGTTATAGCCAAGATGTTAGTGAGATCATGATGTCGGATATTATTTGAAAGTACAAATTGAACAAACCTCTGTGTTAGTGTATGGGTCTTACCCGAACCCGCCGAGGCGTCAATTATAAGCGTATGAGGAAATTTTAATTTTGTGTCTTTGTCTAAAACTGCCATGTTTAAAATACTCTACATAAATACATGTTAACTTTTGAAGACTATGTTTGTCAAAGTTTCTCCTCCTTCGAAGAGACGCTAAAAATTTTAGTGTGGTTATTTTTATTAGTTAAGCTTCACCTTCTTAATTAAATTTATCCTGCTCTTCCTTTTCTTTTTTCTTCTCTTCTTGATGCCTTCTTATTTTTTTTTCCCTTGTCCTTTTATCTGATTTTTTTAATAATAAACTCAATAACCAGATTATAAAAACCGCACCTAAAGCTATATAAAGTACTATCATAAGTTAACCTCCATTTTGCTTGAACTACCCATAATTATAAGTTTATTTATAATTTCTACCATGTCAAGAATTATTGTGGTTGCAAGTTTGAATTAATGACAACGAGTGTATTAACATCTGCAATATCCGAGATCCAACTTGGAATATTTAGGTACAAATACCCAGGAGACTTAAGTCTTGACAATTACTAATATTTAAATATAATTATAAATAGAAAGGAGGAATTATGAGAAGAATTTTACTAATTGCAGTATTGGCAGGATTTGTTCCAGCATTCGGCCTCGTGAGTCCTAATTTAATGGATGTAATGGAACAAAGAGAGCCAATCCAATTGATTCCAGTCGATATCGTATTAAAAGAACAGATAGATATTCAAAAATTGAAGGCGGCAGTTCAAGGAGTTCCAAAACCACAGAAAAAAGCACGGGTTGCCGAAATCTTACAGGCATTTTCAGCAGAAAAACAGCAAGAGTTATTACACTACCTCAAAGAAATGGAAGAACAGGGTAAGGTTACAGATATCAAGTCATTCTGGATACATAATGGCATCTACTGCCGGGCGACCAAGGATGTAATCATGAAAGTACATAAGAGAGTTGATGTTCACTATGTCGATTATGATCTAAAACCGATTCAGCTGGAAAAACCCACCCATTCAGTTGCCCCACCAGATAAAACAAGGGAAATTGCCTGGGGTGTATCAAAGGTCCATGCAGATCAGGTATGGCAACTTGGCTATACAGGTCAAAATATTGTTGTTGGAATCATTGATACAGGTGTTAACTACAATCATGCTGATCTTGCCAGCCACATGTGGACAGATCCGAACTACCCGAATCACGGTTGGAATTTTGAATCGAACAATAATAATCCGATCGATACTCAAGGACACGGCACTCACTGTGCTGGTTCGGTCGCCTCAGATGGCACGGCAGGCTCGCAATGTGGTGTTGCTCCTGAGGCGCAAATTATGGCATGCAAAGTTCGAACAGCTGCTGACTCGATTGCTGAAGAACAGATCTTCTCAGCGATGCAGTTTGTCGTATCTCCACCCCTATCACCGGCAAATGGAGGTGATTTGATCTCCATGTCATTGGGGTGGCAGTACCAATGGGGTCCAAGGCGTGCAACCTGGCGTCAAAGCTGTGATAATGTAGGGGCTGCAGGGATAGTAATGTGCGTTGCCGCGGGTAATGAACGCACTAGCAACACGCCACCCAATGCCTTACGTTGTCCTGGTGATGTGCCGCCGCCATGGCAGAATCCACAAAACGGCGCACCAGGTATGCCATCAGATGTTATCTCTGTTGGTGCAACTGATATTAATGACCAGATCGGAAACTTTTCAAGTCCTGGTCCTGTGACCTGGCAAAATATTGCACCGTTTAATGACTACTCGTATCCTCCCGGGCTCACTGCCCCCGATGTCTCGGCACCGGGCGTCAATATTAAATCATGTGCGTATAATAACAATACTGGTTACTTTGATGGCTGGAACGGTACCTCAATGGCAACTCCCCATACTGCTGGTGTTGTTGCGCTCATGCTGCAAAAGAATTCTGGTCTCACCCCGCTTGAAATTGATAGCATTCTTGAAACAACAGCAATAGACCTTGGGACTGCAGGAAAGGATAATGATTTTGGTGCTGGCAGAATCGACGCTTTGATCGCAATAAATGCTACACCAGAACCTGGTGCTCCTGATGCCCCAACTATTGTCAGCCCATTTGATTTTGCCAAACTGCCGATCCTTACACCTATGCTCAGGTTTACAACCACAGACCCTCAGGGTGATGATGTGATCTATAGAATTTACTGGGACACTGATACATCGTTTGTCACACCTGAGAGCACTACAGCAGGTCCCTATGCCAGTGGTGCGATTGCTGAATTTGTATTCCCTATTCCACTCACCGATGGAATAACCTATTGGTGGCTCGTAAAAGCAGCAGATACAACAAACTCTGGCTACTGGTCCGGCGTAACAGCACGCCGTTCGTTCACTGTCGATACCGGATTACCAATCAATACATGTTCCTGGTTTCAAACTACAGGTGCTCAATTCGCTGTAAATGACTTTACCGGTACCCAGATTCAAGGAGACAGTGTTGTGCTTCTGCCGGTTGGCTATGTTGAAGATACACTCTTGATAGAAAACTTTGAAACAGGTGGTATCCCTGCAGGCTGGACAGTAATTGACGGCAACAGTGATGGTGTTGAATGGACTGTCGGCACAACGAGTGCCATGGGTTCTTATCCCCCACCCAATTACGGTTCAAGCTATGCTTATTACGATGATGATGATGCAGGCAGTGGAGTCATTAATTACAATGAAGAGTTAATATCTCCCTCAGTTTATATCCCTGCTATTGCTGAGAATATTGGGATTCAATATGGTTATGGTTTTCAGATCTGGCAGAGCGGCGAGACATATGAAGTAAAAGCACGATTCTTTAATGGCACCTGGGGTACTTGGAATACCATTGCAACCTATACATCAAGTTCCAGTGGAACTGCAACAATTGATTTAACTTCCTATCTACCTGCAGATTCAGTCCAGTTCGAATGGATGTACCATGATGAAACATCTTCATCACACTGGGGATATGCTTGTGCCTGTGATAATGTAGTTATAAGTTATTCATACTCTTTTTCAAATGACCAGGGAACATTAACTGGTGTACCAGTTTACTATAATGATTTGACCATCACCTATGCTCGACCACACTGGGGCAAAGCAATCTGGCACAAAGCAGATGCGCAGGATTCAATTGGTTTACAAATCGAATATTATAATGGCGCCTGGCAATTAGTGCCTGATAGTGATTTACCAGGTAATTCTTCCGGGTTCTACACTCCATTAGCTCTTGATAATATAAACCTTTCCAATTTAGACACCCTGACCTATAATACACTGCGATTGGTCGGCTTGTTTCATCGAATCAATACAGATGCACCGAATGACCCGTCATTACTCGATTGGGAGATTGGCAATCTTGCAGATGTAGAAACTGTGCCTCCTGAACCATTCAGCCTTATTTCTCCACCAGATTCTACGCTCTTCTCTATACCAAGACCAACCTTTATCTGGGAATCTACAGTTGATGCGGGCAGCGGACTAAGAGATTACAGAATCTATATTGACAATATTTTGAGACATACAAGTTCTGATACAATTTGGACTGCAGATTATGACCTGGATGAGGGTTATAATGACTGGTATGTGGTTGCCTATGATAGTGCTAATAACTCAAGACAGTCTAATGAAACCTGGACAGTTGTTATTGATACAACTCCTCCTTCTATTGTAAACCTGATTTCACCATCTGATAGTAGTTATTTGAGTAACAACACAATCAATTTCTTCTGGCATGAGGCAAATGACAATGTGAGCGGCTTAGACCACTATATACTCCAGTATGCCTTAGATAGCGGTTTCTCACAAGGGCTGGTTGAAACAACCCTGGTTGACACAACGTTCACAACAGTCCTTTCTGATACTACTTATTTTTGGCATGTAAAAGCAGTAGATGTTGCGAACAATGAAGGCACGTTCTCAGTAACCTGGCAATTTGAGGTTGATACCCTGTCACCTTCAGTTCCAGCACTTGTTTCACCAATAAATGGCATATGGTTAACTGATACCCAGGTCGACTTTGAATGGACAGCTGTTATGGAAATCAGCATAAAAGAAACCTCCAAACTATCATCATTCAAAAGAAAAAATATAACTAAGCACCTATGTTCCAGTAGTAAAGAAGAACGAGCCGCAATCACTGGCAGAAAAACTCTTTCGCAAGATTTGGACGCACCCATTTGCTATATCCTTCAGGTCGACACCACAACTACCTTTACCTCACCACTGGTTATAGACACCCTAACATCAACATCGACCACTATTTCTTTAAGTGAAAACTTCTATTACTGGCGCGTCAAGGCATATGACCTGGCAGGCAACCAGGGTCCTTATGCTCAACCTGACAGTTTTGGTATTGATATAACACCACCTGTTATTGAATCTACCACTGTTTGGACTGATACCTCTTTTGCAGGGCCATTTGAGATCAGAACAAAAGTTACAGACAATCTTTCGGATGTGGATTCAGTGATTCTTTATTACAAAAGAAATGAAGACCCTGATTGGATCTCAACAACAATGTATGTAGCAGGTTCACCTGACTGGTATTTGGATTCAATACCTCCTGTTGCAAATCCCGATGATACAGTGCGATATTATATTGAAGCAGTTGATAATGTTGAACCTGGAAATGTTGCAACAGATCCAACTGGAGCACCAACAAATTATTTCTGGTTTATTGCAAATGCTACTGGAATTTTAGAAATCGCAGTAATACCTGAGTTCTTCTCTTTCGGTTTAAATAACAATCCTGCCAGGGGTAAACCTATCTTTAATGTAGCCATCCCAAATGATGCTGTAATTAACCTGCGTATTTACGATGTATCCGGAAGATTAATCGACACGCCAATTATAAGTAGGCTATCGGCTGGAACTCACGAAATTACCTGGACTTCTACACTAACTGCTGGTGTCTACTTCTACTCGCTTGAATCACCATGGCAGAACAAAGTTGGAAAACTCGTAATCATTAAATAAACTATATTGCAATCAAGAAAGGGTAGACTATTTGTCTACCCTTTCTTTGTTCTTTGTTAGCAGGTAGAAGCAGGTGTTCGTTTTCTCGTGCCGTTTCAAATTATCAATGTTCGAACAAAAATAAAACACGAACTATTTGAAACGGTACTCGTAATTGACTCAAAACGCAAAATCGATATAATATAAAGACAGTGACTAGATACTAGATGCTAGATTCTAGTGAAAAAGATTACAGATCACTAATTGCTAGCACCTAACCACTAGATACTAGATTCTAGGAGTCAGTGTAAAAAATCTTGCCACTAGTCACTAGTTTCTAAAAACTAGCATCTGTCTTGTCCGCCCTGATACTAGGAAATAGGAATCAGGATACAGGAATCAGTAAGACAAAAAATCTGTGCCCTGTTCCCTGTATCCTGTGCCCTATACTAGGGGGTGTCCCCCTTGTTGGGCAAAGCCCAAAGATGACGTCGGTTAAGAGATGTATTAAAAACAGAACGGTGTTAACACGGGTGCAACCTCCATGCTCAGCGATAGAGATCTACGGGCACGGGGGATTAAAGGCATCCGAAAAAGTTTTGATGCCGTTCCAAAAGTTTTTTGGATACAAGGGGGTGTCCCCCTTGTGCGCCCGTAGCCCAATTGGATAGAGCAGCGGATTCCGGTTCCGCAGGTTGTGCGTTCGAATCGCGCCGGGCGCGTGTTCCGCCACCGTTGGTGGCATTGATTACGGAGATTACAAATAGATTACTAAGATGACAAGAAAAATGAGGAAAGAGGAAAGGGATCCGGTAACTGAAGAAATAATAGCAGCGTGTTATCGGATTCACAATGAACTTGGCCCTGGTTTTACTGAAAAAATATATTCAAAAGCACTTCAGATTGCTTTGGAAAAAACAGATTTGAAGTATGAAACAGAGAAGGATTTTTCTGTCTCATTCGATAGTATTAAGGTTGGTAAATTCAGGGCCGATTTTGTTATAGCCGATAGTGTTATTGTTGAGCTTAAAAGTGTTGAGGGTAAACTACCTAAGATCTTTGAATCCCAGGTTATTTCTTACTTAAAAGCTTCTGGTCTTCAAGTAGGCTTATTGGTTAATTTTGGCAATCGGCGATGCGAGATCCGGAGATTGATGGTATAAATTTATCTCTGTAATCTTTCTTTTTATCGTTGTAATCATTTTTGCGAAGCAAAAAAAAGGAGCGTAGCAATGGATTTTTATGAAGTCATTAAAAAAAGAAAAAGTATAAGAAAATATAAATCAGATCCGATCCCTGACGGGGTCTTGGATAGAATCCTTGAGGCAGGTCGTATTGCACCTTCAGCAAAAAATATTCAGCCCTGGCATTTTATTGTAATAAAAGACCTTGAGACAAAGAAAAAAGTAGCTGAAGCAAGTCGTAGCCAACTCTTTATGGCTGATGCTGATGTTATTATATGTGGATGCGCCTTAGAAAAAATTGCCTGGGGCAGGATGGGTGGATACATGAGTTCATTTGCTGTTGATCTGGCAATTGCCATGGACCATATAATTCTGGCTTCAGCAAATGAAGGTCTTGGTACATGTTGGATTGGAGCATTTGATGAAAAGGCAGTTAAAGAAATCCTGCAGGTTCCTGACGATGTAAAGGTTGTAGCATTAACACCGATTGGTTATCCTGCAGTAGCGCCAGCAGACAGAGGAAGGAAAGAACTGAAAGAGATA
>SOIY01000040.1 GCA_004376785.1 Candidatus Stahliibacteriota bacterium
CCGAGTGAACACAATAGCGCTGTTCCACTAAAATACTTTGCCGAATGTGGTACCTGAATATACATTCCGCGGACGCCAAGGTCAAAACCCAGAAAATCATGGCTGTATGCAGAATGGAATAGACCTGTTGAGATACCTGTTCCAAAGGCAGTGACCAATGGCTGGGTGTATCCTTCAAATAATTCTTCACTGAGCTTCTCGATTCTTTCTGCCAAAGGATCCTCTTCTTGTGCCCAAAGTATTGTACATATGATTATTACAAAAATAACATATTTTTTCATAACAAAAGTATATACAGAATAAATTTTATGTCAATATTTTTGTACGAGAGCTCTGAAAAAGTATTCATCGCTCTCAAGATTACGGTGATAAAAGAAAGATTGCAGAGATTTCTGGTCTTTTTCAGAAATCTCTGTTCTTGATTTTTTGAGTGGATTTGTTATAATGATTTATGCCAATAGTGATTATGAAATTCGGCGGTACATCACTTGCAACCCCTGATTTAATATTAAAAGCAGCAAAAAAGGTTTTATGTATGACCAGAAAGAATGAAATAGTTGTCGTTGTTTCAGCAAGGGGGCAAACTACAAATAAACTTTTCTCGATGTCCAGAGAGATCACCTTAAAACCAAAGGCGCGAGAGATGGATATGCTTTTAACCGCAGGCGAGCGAATTTCTGTAGCGCTATTATCAATGGCACTTGGAAAATTAAAATTAGAAGCGGTTTCGTATACAGGTTCACAGGTTGGTATCATTACCGACAACAAACATACAGATGCAAGAATATTGGAGATCAAGGGCGATAGAATCAAAAAGGCATTAGCCGAACACAAAATTCCAGTTGTGTGCGGTTTTCAGGGTGTCAGTGTGGAAAAGGAAATAACAACCCTGGGCCGTGGTGGTTCTGACACTACTGCTCTGGCATTAGGCGCTGCACTCAATGCCAAAAAATGTATAATTTACACGGATGTTGACGGAGTATTTACAGAAGACCCAAATAGATTCCCAGGAGCAAAAAAGATCAGTAAAATATCATATGAAGAAATGTTAGAACTCTCTAACCACGGTGCTCAGGTTTTACATCCTCGTGCATCAAGTATTGCAGCGAGATTCAATATTCCTGTTGAGATACGCAACAGTTTTAATAATAAAACAGGTACTCTTATTACCAATATGGAAGAAACTCAAAGACCAAGACCAAAAGCAATAACACATAGTGATGATCTCTATCTTATAACCCTTGTTCAGATTCCAAAGCGGAATCAATATTTATCACAGATTGTAACTGAATTGACAAAGGGTGGCGTTCATTTAAAATTCTTTTCTCATGGTGTATCTGATGTCAGGAAATTTGACCTCTCATTTATTACCCCACTTGATGAAAAAGACAAAGTTAAATCAATAATAAATGAGATGATAAAAAAGTTTGGTATTGATCATATCAGGGAATCTTCAGATATTTGTTCACTAAGCGTAATAGGCAAGGGCATAGGTTCTGCCAATAAAATACTTTCTGATATCTTTAATATTCTATCTAAGCTAAAAATACATATTGAGGTAATTACCACATCAGAATTATCTGTTAACATCTTTCTAAAAAAAAGGTACTTAAATAAAGCAATTAAAACACTGCTGGATAAATTCCGTTTAAGGAAGATGTCGCAGAGTGCGCGGAAATTCCGCAGAGACCGCAGAAAATAATCCTCAGCGTAATCTGCGAATATTCAGCGTTTTCAGCGTATTTTTAAATTGACTCCGATGCCAAATTGACAAACCGTGTATTTTACACCCATATTGTCTGCGAAAAGCCAATTGGCTTCAGGCATTAAGACAAACCTATCACCTATAAATAAACCAATACCATAGCCATACTGGAAAATATACCTTGGTTCTCGATTTGAATGCTCCTGGCGATCCCTGGGATGTATTGAATAAATGATTTTCGGAACCAGGTAAAACCCGATATTTTTATTGAATCTTTTACTGAAAATAAGGGTTGGATAAAAATCAAATACATAATCAGTTATTAAACTATCTCTGGTTCCTTTCATGTATCCGAAACCTAATTTAAATGCCGCATTAATTTGGTTTCCCCAAAATTGATACTTACCCGAAATAACACCACAGGTTGGATAGGAATATTTTATTTCTATTTCAGTCTTTTTCAACACAGCAAGCTTTGCAAAAATGTCAAATCTTCTCTCATCATAAGCCACTGTATCAGGATCATTAGTATATATACAATAATTATTTAAGCTGAATCCAAATGAATATTCACCAGGAGCATAAACTTCACCAATGTCATATGTACAATAAGACTGAGACCAAACATCCGGCAAATTCTGGGAAAATATAATGGTGAAGAACAATGGTAATAATATAATTAATTTTATCATGGGCGTATTATACTATAAACCAGCACTCTGTCAATATTTTTTATTTTTTCAAAATGAAGAAACAAAAGTTTGGATATTGGGATTTAGAAATTGTTTGGTTATTTGGGTTTTGGAACTTGTTTGGTTATTTGGATTTTGGAGCTTGAAATTTGGAACTTCTTTAATGTGCTCCTTCTTTCTTTAATACTGTAAGAATTGTCTTTAAGAATATCTTCAAATCAAGTCTTAATGTCATATTATTTATATATTCAAGATCATATTCTAATTTTTTCTTAACATCTTCAACAGATCTATCATAGGCGTGCTTCACCTGTGCTAATCCTGTAATTCCGGGATGTGCATTCAGTCTTAAAGTGTATAATGGTATTTTTTTTCTTAATTGCGCCACAAAAGCTGGTCTTTCTGGTCTTGGTCCGACAAAGCTCATATCACCTTTTAAAACATTGAATAACTGCGGTATTTCATCAAGTCTGAATGGTCTTAGAATCCCCCCGATTCTTGTAATTCTTTTATCATTCTTTAAAGCCCATACTGGTCCAGTATGTTTTTCTGCATCACTTATCATTGAACGGAATTTATATAAAAGAAATTCTTTGCCGCGAAACCCCAATCTTTTTTGCTTATACAAAACTGGTCCAGGCGTATCAACTTTAATGAATAACGAAATTATCATTAAGATTGGCGACAGTATACATAAGGAAAATACAGCCAATACAATATCCATCACTCTTTTTAAAAACCGGTCCCAATTTGAAAGAGGATGGAAAACAACCTTCAAAAAAGGAGAATCAGGAACCTTCTGAACAAGAAAATATTGGTAAACCATTGGATAGAGTTTTGGGGAAACATATATCTCGTATTCTGTGTCAGCAAATCTGGAGATAATATTTAATATATCGGTATTACGATTACCATTACTTTCTATAATTATACCATCAATTTTTTGGTTGTTTAGAATATCCTTTGAATCATCGAAATTCAGCTTATCCAATTTGATCTTTTCAACAACATTAAATTTATCATAATTGTCAATGGCGTCACCATTCTGGAAAATTAGAACTTTTTCTCGTTGCGGTTTAATGTACTCACCCACCAAACCCCGCCAGAAAAATCGCCAGACAAGAACAGATGGGATCATGACTAAATACGATGGTATAAATCCTCTGGCTTTAAAAAAATCTATATAAGCAATATATGCAAAACCTATGATTATTATTAATCCAAGACACATGGCTTTAAACAATTTGAACAATTCATTCATCAATTGAATCCTGGGCCTTGATTCGTATAGATCAAAGGATTTGAATAAAAAAAGCCAAAATACAAGTATAATGAAATTTCCTAAAAGAGAATGCCAGCTGGTTACTGATGAATTAATTACAGATGCCTTCCAACTAATGAAGTACACTGACGATAACACTAACACATCGCCTAAGACAGTAATAAACAGTTCAGTTCTGCGGGTCATCAAACATCTTAAATGTCGCTATTGACCTCCTTGCATATGATTTATTATAATTAAAATA
>SOIY01000029.1 GCA_004376785.1 Candidatus Stahliibacteriota bacterium
GTTTTGTGTCTGTCATTTTTGCAATACGAAACAACGTTTTAAAAAGAAAACATTGGAAAACTGTCAAAGAAATCATTTCAAACTTCTAATGAACTCCACAACATAATCAAGTTGTCCCTTTTCTGCCAAAAGCAAATATTGTGGCAATTGCACTGATCGGGAGTATATGTTTGTTACTACCGGAAAATTCTTATCATCTGACTTTTTCCCTCCCCAGTTTGCGTTCGAATAATTTATACTCTTCCTTAACTTTACTTCCTTAAAGCAGGTCAGTGTATGAAGTGGTGGGTAACAATCTTCAGTTGGAATACCGGCTTCATTTAACTTCTTATAAAAGTCTGCTTTAGTGATGTTACCAAAATGTGAGGGGTCAAAAACAATAGGGTAATAATAATAACCCAATTCCTCTGAGCCTGGGGTGGGCTCCATTATGGAGATTCCATCAATCGAACCTAATTTCTCATTCAGATATTTGGCATTTTCGTTGCGTAATTTATGTTGAGCTGGAAATTTTTTCAATTGCGTCCGTAAAATGGCAGCCAGGAACTCCGACATGCGATAGTTGGTTCCATATCTATAATGGGCGTAAAAGTAATCTCTTATTTTTCTACCGCAGTCCGAAATACTGTAGATTTCTTCAGCTAAAAAATCGTCGTTACAAATGATAGCACCTCCTTCTCCTGACGTTAAAACTTTAGATGCTTGAAAGCTGAAGGTTCCCGCTTCTCCCCAATTACCTACGCGTTTACCCCTATATCGTGCTCCATGAGCATGTGCGCAATCTTCAACGATTTTAATATTATACTTCTCAGCTATTTCACAAAGACGATCCATCTCAACTGGATTACCACCAAAATGCACAGCTATAATGGCCTTAGTACGTGGAGTAATTAAAGATTCAACTTTATTAATATCCATAACGAGGGTGTTGGGATCAATGTCACAGAAAATAGGAACTGCGTTTGTTGCAACGACTGCACTCGCAGAAGCAACAAAAGTATAATCCGGTACAATCACTTCGTCCCCCATTCCTACCCCTAAGGCAAGCAGGGCTACCTCGATCGCCACAGTACCATTAGATACTGCAATGCAATATTTTGCTTGTTGGAACTCAGCAAACTCGCTTTGAAATGCCCAAACATTTTTACCTTCTTGTTCTGCAGGAGATCCACACCACCAATTATTAGACTTTATAACGGCTTCAACTGCTCTAATATCTTCCTTATTCCAAATTGGCCACTGTGGAAAATCTTTCTTTTCTTTAAAGGCCATTGTTATCCCACCCTTATATTACTTAATTTAAAGTTTCACATTCTCTTAATTTTAAATAAATTTGCAAACAATTCCTCTCCTGTTGCAATTTAAATATATATGATTTTTTTACTGCATCATATAATTTAAAAAAAAATTTATTTTTCTCCTTGCTACACTAATAGAGGTCGGATGCGACTGATGAGAGCATCGATTAATACAGCTATGATAATAAACCCACCTCTTATAATATTCATATAAAAGGGGGGCATACCAACTATAGAAACGGCCGTAGAGATGGTGCTAAGAAGAATTGCTCCAGCGAAGACTCCGGTCAGCTTTCCCACTCCACCTCGTAGACTTACCCCTCCAATTACCACTGCTGCAAACGCTTCAAATAACATTCCCATTCCTATGCCTGGCGATGATCCATTTGTTCTTGCCGCCAAAAGCCATCCAGCAAGTGCAGAAAGCACGCCGCTCAAAATAAAGGCACCAAATAAAACCTTGTCAACGCGTATTCCTGCATTATAACTTGCCTCCCGACTGTCTCCTACAAGATAAACATGTCTACCAAACTGTGTTCTTGTTAGAACTACATGGAATAATGCATATACTGCGATCATTATTACAACCAAAAGAGGAATTGGCCCAAAATTAATTCGGGCCACAGCTACTACCTCTGGTCGAAGCCTTATAACTCCATGTCCTTTTGTGACAACCAGCCCTACAGCGCGGAATATCAAATAACTAGCTAGGGTTATGATGAAAGAACTGATTTTGAGTTTGACAATGAAAAATCCATTAAAAAGACCAATAGCTGCTCCCATAAATAGTACAATTCCTAGGGTTAAGAAACCGTTAAGAAGAAGACCGGAAGCATCAGCACTTGCCCCAGTTAAATATGCTGTGACAACTGCCGCAAGACCAAGGACAGATTCTACGGAAAGGTCCATTTCCTTACTCATGATGCACAGTGCTTCAGCAATTGCCAGTATGCCAACAAATACAGCATGATAGAAAATATTTCTGTAAATGCCCCACTGAGCAAATCCCTTTATACCAACTGAAAATACTAGAATGACCAAAAATAGAATAAACCATACTATGTTGTCCAATGTCCATCGCATTATATCTTTCTTATCGAAACGTGGCATACTTTTCCCTCTTACGCTTGCATGCTGTTATACCTTTTTTTAATGAATGTTTGATGAACTTTTGGAGAAACTTTCAAAAAGAGTGGGGACCGCACAATAAAATATCGTTACAGTCCCCACAAAGTTCGCTAGAACATTACTTTTTGTCTGCGATTAGTACTTCTATTTACCTACCTGGTTACCCCAAAATTTTGGATCATCGACATTTTCTAACGTGATCACACTACCAGGGATTCTTAGCTCCGGTCCATAAGGTTGCATAACCAGCTCTGACTCAAATCCCATTACAGTATATTTGCCAGTTTCGATTTTCTTTTTACTTATAACATCATCTAAAAACATCGCTACACCTTTAGCCTGCGCTGTAAGGGGCTGTTCAACCGTAGCCTGAAGCCAACCTTCTCTAACAAGATCAAGTCCCATTGGCATACCGGCCGTAGAAACGTGTATTATTTGACCCTTTTTGTAACCCCTTGTTTCCAATACAGAAGTGATTGCTGCTGCCATATGCTCTGCGTGTGGGAATAGTAGGTCAGTATCAGGGTGTGCAACAAGCCAGTCATCGGTAATATCAGCAGCTTTAGAAGCTTCCCAGCCATATGCAATTTTTGTTGTAATTTCAACATTGGGATATTTTGCCATGGTTTCCTGAAAGCCTTCCTCTATAAGCACAGTATACATATCACCTGGATCACCCATGATACTAAGGACTGTTCCCTTTACTTCCCCATATTTCTCCTTAAGAAGACGGGCTATCTCTCCAGCTGCTAGAATACCGATTCTCTTGCACCCAGCCACAGAACTGAAATCAACTTCGGTTTCTTTTATCGTTCTGTCAAAAACAATAACGGGGATACCTTTTCCTCTTGCCTTTTCAATACCAACAACAATCGCAGAAGCATCACAAGCAGCGATAATGATCCCTACTGGATTCAGGACAATGGCATTTTCCAACTGGCTCAATTGAAGGACTACATCCTCATTTCCTGCCACCATCTCTTTATATTCATAACCAGCATCTTCAACATATTTTCGAATAAACATGGATGCAGTAGTCTGAAACTCATCAAACTGATTGGGCGATAGATAAATAACCAACCCTTTAGTTTCTTTAGCGAAACTGCCGACTCCCATGGAGAGTAAAAAACACACACCTGACAGGACTAACATCACTTTTCCTATCAAACGTATTTTACCTAGCATCTTTACCTCCTTAATGCCATGATTCATTCTTCTGCCGAAGCTCCTAAAAAGAGAAATTGATTTTCCAACGCTTTCTCTCTTTTTAGAAAACTTCCTTTTTCCCCAAGATAGATCGGCTCACCTACCCTTTATCACCTCCTTTTCGGCCCTTTATTTCTATCTTTCCCTTTTTGTTCAAAAGAAAGATCTAACTTCATTACTAATTATTAGCAGCAGATATTTTTTTGTCAACCAACTTTTTGCAGGAAATTAACTGTATAGTTTTTTCTGCAAAAGTTA
>SOIY01000208.1 GCA_004376785.1 Candidatus Stahliibacteriota bacterium
TTGATAAATGGCTATTAAGGGTTCTTTATCTGAAGCATCATTGCCTGATGTCATTCAGCTTTTAACTTACTCAAATAAGTCTGGTTGTTTATCCGTGACAGATGGTCGGAATTTTGCAAATATATTTATAAAGGACGGCAAGATTATATATGCTACAATGTTAAATAGAAAACAACGACTCGGTAACATTTTAGTGACGAAAAAAATAATTGATAGTGAAACTTTAACCCAAGCATTAAAGATTCAAAAATCCGAGAAGACGAAACGGCTTGGAGAGATATTGATAGAAATCGGCGTAATAAGTGAAGAGGTTCTGAAAAAAGAGTTGATGAGCCAGATTGAACAGACGATTTTCAATATGCTAACCTGGGAGAGTGGTTACTTTAATTTTGAAACCGATTTGTTACCTCCACCAGAAGAATACACTATTCAGTTATCTACTCAAGAACTTCTACTTGAAGGAGCGCGGAGGATAGATGAATGGCGACAGATTGAAAATAAGATACCGCCATTCGAAACCGTACTTGTCCGAAAGGGTGATACAAAGGATGTTCCTTTAACAACGGAGGAACAAAAAATTTTAGAATTAATTGATGGTTCACGTACTATTGATGATGTTTTAAAACTTTCTGAATTTGGTTTTTTTGGAACGAGTAGAGTAATCTATGGTCTTTTATCAGCAGGTTTGTTGGCAGAACCAGAAAAAAAACTGGACAGCAAAAAGGCAACAGGCGATATATCAGAATGTAAAAACCTCGGTTTTGCTTTTTATAAGACTGGAATGTATAATGAAGCTGAGCGGGAGTATAATAAACTATTAGAGGTTAACGGCAATGACACTGAGGCGCTGTTCTATTCGGGACTCATTCAATTAGCGCGCGGCCATCACGATGCCGCACGAATAAACTTGTTGAGATCTTATGGGCAAGATAGGCGTGTATCTGTACTAACCAATTTAGGCTATGTGTGCCTCAAATTGGGATTTAATGAAGAAGCAATTGAATATTTGGAACAAGCTGAGGACTTAGCATCAGATAACATGAAGATAAAATGTAATATGGGTATTGCTTTTTATAAGATGGCGAATTTGGATGAAGCGTCTAAGATTTTTAAAGAAATTATCGTGGAGTCCCCAGAAATTATTACCCCTTATATTTACTTACCGATAATCTATTTGAAACAAGGCAATAGTGAGGAATCGGCAAGTTTGTTAAACGATGCAATTGATCGATTTCCGAGATTAGCAGTTTTTAAAAATAATTTAGCTGTTCTTTACGAGAATATTGATAAAGCTGGGGAGGCTGAGAAATTATACAGACAAGCTCTTGAAACTACTCCCCGGGATGAATTGATATGTAGAAATCTTGCTGATTTTTATTATGAGGCTCAAATCCTGGGTGCTGCAAAGGAATTATACGAGAAGATTTCTATCGATAAGAGGGATTGGCAAATTTTGTTTAGGCTTGGTAATATCCATTTGCGTCAGGGAGATCAAGATAAGGCTTTACATCTTTGGGTACAGGCTCGAGACCTAAACCCATCTGAAAGAACGATTACACAAAATATAGAATTACTACAAAAATCAGATGGAAAATAGGTTTAAAAACTTAATATCTTAATTCTGTAGAAGTTTTTGATGAGTACTACAAATCTTAAAAAAAGTTTAACATTTATTGTTGATTTGGCACATAAAGTTGGTGACTATCTATACAGAAGTGCGAATAAAAAGAAACATATCTATCATAAAAGTGAGATTGACCTCGTTACCCAGTTTGACAAAAAGTCTCAGGATTTGATTGTTACGGCGTTAACCAAAGAATTCCCTTATTCTGGCATCTTGAGTGAAGAGGATATAAGTCGTAATCTTGATGCGTCTGTTAAGTGGATTGTCGATCCATTAGATGGCACAACAAATTTTGCTCACGGTCTGCCAATATGGGCAATCTCTATTGCTCTGGAACTTGATGGTAAGATTGCACTTGGCATTGTTTATGATCCAACACGTAGGGAGATGTTTTCTGCAATCAAAGATGCTGGTGCATTTCTTAATAAAAAGAAAATAAAAGCATCAAAAATTAAGAGATTAGAACAGTCTCTTTTAGTTACAGGTTTTCCCTATGATATACGTAAGACCAGGAATAATAATCTAAATCACTTTGGTAATTTTGCAGTGCGTGCTCAGGCAGTTAGAAGACTGGGGTCTGCAGCATTGGATTTGTGCTACACTGCCTGTGGAAGGTTTGATGGGTACTGGGAATTAAAACTGTCACCATGGGATCAGGCTGCTGGTTCATTAATTCTAAAAGAAGCTGGTGGCAGGATTACTGATTTTAAAGGTAAAAATTTCAATATCTACGGTGATGAGGTACTTGGCACAAATGGTTTGATTCACCGCCAGATGATGAAAGTGCTTAAAATTTCAGATTGTAGATTGCGGATTTAATATTTTTCTTCAAAACAATTTTATTTTTGAATAAACATCTTAAACATTGCACAATTTTGGAAACAAAATATTTTCAATTTGAAAAGGTATTAGTTAATTATTAACCCGGAATCTTTTTTTCATATAGTTGACCGAATTGCTCTGAGTATTTTAAAACCTAAAGTCGATTTCTAACCCACCAGCGTATTGACGATGATTGAGAAAGTAATGGTCAAAAATTTCTTTTCTATCATCTGTTAAATTATAAACAGACACGAATATCCTTAAAAATTTGTATTTTACCCCTATATTTGGATTGATAATAAAAACCGGAGAAAGCATTTCAGTATAGATGCCACTTCTCTTTGATAAATATTCTGTTTCCAATGAGATATCTAAAACGCCAAAATATATTTTAAACGTGTCATAAATGGCATATTCGGCTAAAAATGCGATTGTAGTATCTGTCCAATTATAATTAAAATGTAGGTCATTTTCGACCCTTATTAATTTATTTGCGAATTGATTTTTAAGCATTACACTAATGTTTATTTCTTTAACATTTTTGATACTGGTAATTTCGAAATCTTCTCCTGGAACCGGGCGGCTATTCCAGTTCTTAACAGAATTGAAAACACCGATTTGATGTTTACCGAGATCTAATTTAGCGTTGAAGTTTACACCAACCTTAAGACTCTCATCAGGCATGGGGATTGCATATTTTAATGGTGTGTAAGGGTTGAGGTGATCCTTCAGTGTTTTGTAGATACAGCCGGTTTTAATTTCAGTTTCGAGTTTTATTTTTGGATTCAGATATTGTATTGTAAAACTTGGTGTAGGAAATCCATGAACGGTTGGTGAACTAATTGCAAGATGAAAATTGCGAATGTGTAATTTACCAGTGAGCATGGAGTGTAATTGGGAATTTGTGTAGATGGTAGTTATTTCAAAATGTGGTAGATAGATCATTCGGTCAAAGATGATTTCAAGTTTTGTTTGTTCTTCGATATAATTAGCTTTGTTGATTTGCCATACATCTACATTGAGACCGCCAGAAATAATTGCCCAGGGAATAGTTGAAGAGAAATTCACTCCTGGAGAGAGTAATTTGTAATTATTTTCTCTTTGCAGGAAATAACCGTATATAGAAGGTGTAAGAAATAGATGGGGCATGGGTATTGAATAGGATGTTATTATGCTACCGTATTTCAATGAATCCCAATCAACTATTTGTTTATAGTACGTAGAGATATTAAAATATTGTATATTTAGATCACAATTTCCTGCGAAAAAATCTCCGGCATACCCACTTAAAGTTAAGGAATTTTCTTTCCGCCCAATCCATAATGGTGGTTCAGGAAACATGGTTTGAGAGAAGTCAGGTAGAGGAGGAAGGGAATCAGATGCAATAATGAAAAGAAGGAAGAACATCTTAAATTCCAAATGACAAATGATGAATGA
>SOIY01000055.1 GCA_004376785.1 Candidatus Stahliibacteriota bacterium
TGGTGCTTGGAATTTGAATTTTATGTATTCTGTATCTATCTACTGACTACTGTCTACTAACTACTATCTACTTTCTTCACTTTCACTTTACTTATCTTCCTTCTCGTTCCCTCCAAAACTAAAAATCTCAAATTTTTATAGGTAATTTCCTCGCCAACCTTTGGTATACGGTCGGCATTTTTTAATATTAATCCATTAACTGTTGATATATCATCCTCATCTATTGTCATATTGAAATATTCAGAAAAATCATCCAACTCCATTCTTGTATTCACAATATACTCTTTATCAGAAATTTTTTCGATAAAAGATTTCTTTCTTTTATCGAATTCATCTTCAATATCCCCAACAATTTCCTCTATTAAATCCTCAATCGTAATGATCCCTGAAACACCGCCAAATTCATCTATTACAACACCAAGCGAAATTCTGAGTCTCTGCAGCTCAAGAAATACATCCAGGGCAGGACGGTCTTCGTAAACAAAATGAGGAAACCTGACAAATTCGACAACTGGATAACTTTTGTATTCATTCCAGAAAGAAAGAATATCTTTAATAAAAAGGACGCCAATAATCTGGTCCATATTGTTAAAAAATACCGGGTATCGTGAATAATGATATTTTTTATAAGCGAAAATAACATCGCTAAGGTTCTTATTATAGGAAAATGCAACAATCTCATTGGTCGGTACTATAATCTTATTGACTTCCCGCTTTTTTATCGCGAGTATTTCTTCGATCATTCTTCTTTCTGTTTTAGAAATCTTGCTGAGATCTAAATTTTTATTTTTGGACATTAACTAAGTCTTGACTTATACTAAATTATTATTTGCTGAAGTTAAAATCTCCAAACTGTTCTGGTTTCGTATTCCTTAAACGACGCTTCAATTGTGGTCCACTCTTGTCTCCCTGAAGTATTATACCATTTTCATTCATAACTTTTGGATCAACGAAAATTGCACTCTTAGTGCGTAAGGCAAGCGCTATTGAATCTGATGGACGTGCATCAATCGCAAAAACTTTACCATCGGTTTCAATATATATTTTAGCAAAATATGTCTCATTTTTCAACTCTGCTATGATTATTTTGGCTATTTTTGCCTGGAATGTATCGATAATAAGTTTCAGCAGATCGTGTGTCAACGGTCTCGGTGATTTCATCCCTTGAAGCGAATAAGCAATAGCCAATGCTTCAGGTTCACCTATCCATATTGGTAGTGTTCGCTCCCCATATTTTTCTTTCAACAATACAACGAAGTTATTATACTGTTTGTCTTCTACAACAGCGTTAACAGAAACCTCTAAAATCTAAGCTCCTTCTTCTAACAAAATGAACTTAAAGGTTGCATCGATATTTTCGCCAAGATGGACTTTTATATCATACACCCCGGGATGTTTTATTGGTTCGTCAAGAACAATATTTTTCTTATCAATCTCAAAACCTTCGGATTTCAGAAGCTCGGCTAAATCATGAGAAGTAATGCTACCAAAAGATTTACCTTCAATTCCTGTTTTGATCGTTGTCTTAATGCTCGTGCTATTAATTTGTTCCGCAAGCCCCATACTCATTTTTTTTATCTTCTCGATCTTTTTAGAGAAACGTTTTTTATTCTTCTCTAATCCTTGTATATTTGCCTCAGTAGCGGGAATTGCAAGGTTCCTGCGAAATAGATAATTCCTTGCATAACCATCTTTCACAGACACAATATCAAAAGGTTTTCCAAGTCTTTCTACTGGTTTTAATAAAATTATCTTCATTATTTTATTTCGTACGGCAACAGTGCAATCTCACGTGCACGTTTAATTGCCTGTGCAAGTCGTCTTTGATGAGATGAACAAAGCCTCGTAATTCTTGCACCCAAAATTTTCCCGCGCTCATTTATGAAACCTTTAAGAAGCGAGGTATCTTTATAGTCAATCTCATCTATTTTATTTTTGCAAAAACGACATCTTCTTTTCTTCTTTCCCATTATCATTCCTTTTTAGCTTTATCTTGAATCATTTTAAAATGGTGTTTCAATATCTCCCACATCCTTAGCCTCGTTTCCAGTTTCCGCAGGAACTTCTGTATCTGTCACCTCTTCTTCCTTTGGCGGCAGATCAAGAAACTGAATACGACGAGCAACAACCTCAATCGCTGAACGCTTGTCTCCCTGACTTGTTTCCCATTGTCTTGACCTTAAATTGCCATCAATAAGGACAGCACTACCTTTCTTAAGATAATCGTTGGCAGCTTCTGCCTGGCGTTGCCAAGCTACGATATTGATAAACAACGTCTCCTCTTGCCATTCGCCTGTCTCACGATTCTTAAAACGTCGCGAGCAAGCAATTCGAAAATCACAGACCGGCGCCCCTTTCTGCGTATATCTTAACTCAGGATCGGCAACCAATCTCCCAGTTAAGTATACTGCATTGAGATAACCAAGACGGAGTGGCTTCATTTTTTCTTTCCTCCTAAAAATATAATAAAACGTAAAATATCTTCCTTGTGTTTCAGTGCTTCTTTTATCTTTGTAATGGCTAATGGCTGTGCAGTAAACTGATAGTTGACATATACTCCTTCATTAAATTTCTTTATTGGATATGCCAGGGTTTTTTTGCCCAAATTATCAAACTTTACTTCACCTTTTCCGCGAGTCTCAATTGTTTTCTCAACACTTTTAATCTCTTTTTCGAGTTTTTCCTCAGCCACACCAGGACTAAAGATAAACATTGCCTCATAGTTTTTCATACACTATTCCTTTTCAACGAACCTAATTTTTTAATTTCTTCAGTAAATTCCTTGATCACCTTAGTAAATTTTTCACCTTCAGCAGCTGAAATCCACTCGAGCCTCAGCCTCTTTACATCAATACCCATCTCTTTTAGTAAATTATGTAAAAGTGCTACTCTTCTTGCTGTCTTATAGTTCCCATCCTGATAATGACAATCACCAAAGTGACAACCACCAATCAACACTCCATCTGCACCACTTTTAAATGCATGTAGTATGTGTTGTGGATCTATCCGGGAAGAGCAGAAAAATCGAATAGGTATAACATTGGCAGGATATTTTTTCCTTGATGTCCCGGCTAAATCAGCAGCTGCTGAAGTACACCATTTACAGAAGAATCCAATTATTTTTGGTTCAAAGTTTCCTTTGTTCATTTCTCCCCTAATGCTGTTACAACCATCTCTTCTATTTGCCGGTCAATGAGATTTCGCTGTTGAGCTGCGCCAGAAGGACAGGCAGCACTGCATGAACCGCAACCCTGACAAAGCGACTCGATGACCTTAACGATCATTTTTTCTTTATCAAGTTCTCTTGCGTTATAAGGACAGACACCTACACAAATGCTGCAACCAGAACACAAATCCTCATCCACGCCAGCTATTGTTGGTTCAAAGGTAATCTCCTTTTGTGTAAGAATTGCTATTGCCTTACTTGCAGCACCTGACGCCTGAGCCACAACTTCTGGGATATCCTTTGGACCCTGGGCAGCACCGGCAAGAAAAATACCAGCAGTCTGACTTTCAACCGGCCTCAATTTTGGATGGGCTTCTGTAAGAAATTCATTAGCATCACACTGTATCTTTAGCCTTCTCACTAAATCCTCACTCTCCTGTTTTGGTACCATACCTAAGGCGAGTACAACCATGTCTGCCTCTACCTCTACTTGTTTTCCTGATAGGGTATCTGCACCAAGAACAATGATTCTACCATTGTCCTGATAAACCTTTGAAACCTTACCACGGATATAAATCGTACCTTCGTCAGTTACACGGTTATAGAATTCCTCATACCCCTTACCTGCAGTTCTAACATCAATATAGAATATTATAGGTTCTCCATCAGGGACACGATGTTTGTAAAGAAGCGCATGCTTAGCAGTATACATACAACAGATCTTTGAACAATATTCTAAATGGTTTTCTTTATCCCTTGAGCCCGCGCACTGAATAAAGACTACCCGCTTAGGTACTTTACCATCAGAAATTCTTTTCACATCACCGGTTGTAGGACCTGACGCCGATAATAACCTCTCAAATTGTAATGAAGTAATTACATCCGGTATCGAACCATAACCATATTCCTTTAGCTTATCTGGGCTGTAGAGATCAAAACCCGTAGCAACAACTATTGCACCAACATCAAATTCCAAAATTTTATCATCTAAATCATGTGCAATTGCATTCGGTTCACAAACCTTATCACATTGGAAACACTCACAACAGATTGCGCAGTTGAGACACCTTTCTACCTCTTTTTTAACAGTGTTTTCATCTAAACCGAGTTCAACTTCATCAAATCCCTTGCGTTTATCCTGTTTTAGTTTTGGCATTTTAGACCTGGGAATTTTCTCTTTGCGTTTCAACTCCTCGGGGGCAGGACGGCCTTTGTGATATTCCTTACGTTCAATCTTTATACCTCTAATATTTGCATCAATTGCCTCTGCTGCCATCTTACCTGCTGCTACTGCCTCAATTACTGTAGCTGGACCCGAAACTAAATCACCGCCACCATAAACACCTTTCACCGTGGTCTCAAGTGTATCTGGATCTACAACCAATGTACCCCATTTTGTCCTCTCAAATTCAGATGGCAACCAATCTGTCCTTGGCCGCTGAGAGATTGCCAATATAATATTGTCAACAGGAATTTTAAATTCACTATGTTCAATTGGTATCGGACGCCTTCTACCTGATGCATCAGGTGTTCCGAGTTCCATACGTATACACTCTATTTCTTGAACTTTATTTGTACCAAAAACTTTAGTGGGTGCAACAAGGAATTCAATCTTTATCCCTTCTTTCTCGGCCTCATCAACTTCCCAAGCATTGGCTGGCATCTCTCTTCGTGAACGGCGATATAAAATTGCAACATCACTGCCAAGCCTCTTTGCCACCCGTGCAGCATCTACTGCTGCATTACCACCTCCAATTACAGCAACCTTCTTTCCCAGGGTAACTTTTTCATCTATATTTACTTTTTTAAGGAAATCTAGACAATGAATTACTCCATTAAGATCTTCACCCTCAACATTCAGTTTCATTTCTTCATAGGCACCAGTAGCAAGAAATAAGGCACGGAAATTTTTCCTTAGATCCTCAATAGTCACTGTCTCACCAACCTTTACACCATTCTTAACCTCTACACCAAAAGATTTTATATAATCAATATCTGCCTGTACCGAATCCCGCGGTAATCGAAATTCAGGTATTCCCAAAACAAGCATTCCACCTGTAACTTTTTCTGCCTCATAGACAGTTACTTGATAATTCCTTTTTGCAAGAAAATATGCACAAGAAAGTCCACCGGGTCCAGCTCCAATAACTGCAATCCTTTCGCCCGTGGTTTTTCTCTGTTCTAAAGGATACGAACCAACATCGGCGATAAATCTCTTTAACGAGGCAATTGCAATGGGTTCATCAACCTCACACCTAACACAATCAGATTCGCATGGATGGTTGCAAACTCGACCACAGACGCTCGCAAATGGATTGGCCTCTCGTTCAAGCTCCAGTGCTTCTTTATATTTCCCGGCGCGAATTAATGCAATATATCCCTGTACATTAACCCCAGCTGGACATGCAATACGACAGGGTGCTTGACCAAGTTTAGAGATTGTGTATCTATTAGGCACTGCTTGAGGAAAAGGGCGATAGATAGCTTTCCTTGTAGTTAAATTACACTCAAATTCATTGTCAGTGGAAACAGGACAAACCAATTCGCATTCGCCACATCCATTACACTTTTCCCAATCAATAAATGGCGACTTTTGTTTCACTTTAACATTGAAATTACCAACTGAACCTGAAATCTCTTCCACTTCGCTATAAGTCAACAATTTTATTTTGTCATTTTGGGCGACCTCAACCATCTTAGGAGTCATAATACATTGGGAACAATCGAGTGTCGGAAACGTCTCAGAAAGTTGTATCATATGTCCACCAATAGATGGTGACTTCTCAACGAGAATTGTTTCAACACCAGCATTTGCAATATCCAGTGCGGCTTGAATTCCTGCAATACCACCACCAATTACCAATGCCCTTTTTGTAACATCTACAAAGATCGGCTCCAATGGTTCATCGTATCTTACCTTTTCAATTATAGTCTTAATAATTTGTAAGGCCTTTTTTGACCCAATTTCTCGGTCATCATGAACCCAGGAACAATGTTCTCGAATATTTGCCATTTCACACACATATCGGTTGAGCCCCCCACGTTCTGAAGTATTTCTAAAGGTATTTTCGTGTAAAGTCGGTGAACAGGCTGCAACCACAACAGCATCGAGATGCTTTTCTTTAATTGCATTTACAACAAGATTCTGTCCGGGGTCTGAACACATGTACTTATAATTCTCAACATGCACAATCCCTGGATATTTTTTAATTTCTTCGGTCAATGCCTCAACATCAACAGTCTTGGCAATATTAATACCGCAATGGCAAATAAAGACACCAATCTTCTTCATAATAAAGTATACTCCTTTAATAAATTTATTGGCGAGACCTTATTTTGTTCTAACCCAAGATTCTCCTCTTCCACACCGAGTGCAATGGCAAGAATTTGTGAAAAATAGAAGATAGGGATTTCATTAAATTCTGAATGGGCTATTTTTATCTTCTTTTGCAAGGCATCAAGATTATAATGACATAATGGACAGGACGTAACAATCGCTTCTGCCCCATTACCCTGGGCATTCTTTAAAAGCTTGTATGAAGCATCAACAGCAGCATCTGGTGAATTGACAACGAGATAAGAACCACAGCACTCAACTTTGAACGGAAAATCTATCGGTGTTGCACCGATTAAACTCACAAAATCCTCAAAAATAGTAGGTGACTCAGGGTCATCAAATTGGACTTCTTCTTTTGGTCTTAATAGAAGACAGCCATAATAACAACCAAGTTTCAAGCCCTTTAAATCCTTCTTTAATTTATCTTTAAAAAGTTCTTTATTATCCCTGAAGAATTCGAGTGGATGGATAACTTCTTCATTGCCATCATAAGATTCCTCAAGATGTTCATTTATAATCTCTAAAGCCTCAGGATCCTGTTTAAGTATGTAATTTGCTCTTTTTAGTGTATTATAACATATTGAACAGGGTACGATAACTTTTCCGTCCTCATTCTGTGCCTTTGCCAGTATTCTTAAAGGTGCAATTAAGGACATACGATTATCATGGGCAAGATTAAATGTTGTACCACAACAATACCAATGTGGTAATTCATTGAGTTTTACACCAAGTGCCCCAAATGATTTATGCAAAGATGTATTTAAAGGCTTTGCCTTTGTATATAAGGTACAACCAGGATAATATGGTAATTCCATTTCTAATTTAATAAGTATATTTGCTGAACGCACTCATCAAGGCAAGCGGAGGTGCATCCAGTAAAAACTCTTTATCTATCTTATCAACATCAATCAATCCTTCTTTTGCACGAAGATGAATCATTCTAACTGCCTCCATTAATCTTGGAATATCAACGCCCCTTGGACAACGCGTCTGACAGACAAGACATGCCGCGCAAAACCAGGGACCAGAAGCCGCGAGTACATCGTCTTTTAACCCCAACTGAATAAATCTGATAACCTGATTTGGAGGTACGTCCATGAATTTAGCAAATGGACATCCTGCTGTGCACCTTCCACACTGATAACAATCATAAATCTTCTGATTACTAATCTCCTCAATCCTTCTTATAAAATCCTTTTCTTTTAGTATGTTATTCATAATCGTTATTATATTTAAATATCGAGTAAAGTCAAGAAAAAGAGTGCAAGCGCCAAGACATTGTTACAAGGATGATTAAAATTATTGGGTACCGATATTGTAAAGAAAAGCTGGTCTGCTGTATCATATAAGATTAAGATAGAGACAAACCAGCTATTGACTTATTTTACACGGAATTAGATGCTTTTACCATAAAAACCTTTTTACAAGGTCGCTCCATTCTTCATTAGAGAGTCGCTCATAAAGATTATCGACAAGTTCACCACCATCGGCAATCGTGATGCCTATACTTGCTTCAAATTCCTGACACAGTTTCTCAAACTCTTTTTCAAGCCAATCGATGGTTTTTTGACCTTTCAATATATCTCCCACATCTCCCCGCGACTTTATCTTTAATAACCATCCGCGGCCATATGGTTCCTTTGTAACAATCGAAGGATCTGACTGAACCAGATCATTTTTCTCGATAATTTCTGCTTGCTCAGGCAGAGTCATCCTGACTACGTGGTTCATACGACCCAAGCTCCAGCATTCCTCACCTTTAGCAATCGTGTTCTCATCAGGAAACTTAACCTTCTCAATCTTCCCAAGCAGCCGAGCGGCAAAATCATCAACACCTATCTTCACTGAATCACCTTCGACTTTGGTCCAAATATGATTTGGCAGATAGTAGAAGTCCTCCCTAATGGTAAATCCTTTAACTGTCTTAACTCTCTTTGCCATTCTTTGTCTTCTTTTCTGGAGATAAGGACTGGTATCAATTGAGTCTTGAACATATTGGTCAACAGCACAATGCCAGCATTCGTAATTGTTTGGACACACTTTGTACGAGAAATCTCCAGTAAGCATATACCTACATTTTCTCTCTGAAGCAGGCAATTGTCGCAGTTTTTCTATAGCTTTAACTACCATTGGAGCTTCTGTATACGTACCACTCTGGTCCATAATTGCCTGGTCAAATTCGCAATTCTTGCAATCATAATCTCTGGTACACATCCTATAAGCTATTACGCCTGCTTTCATCCATATACAAGGCTTTTCATTTTCTGAAGTTCCAACATTTTTTTTAATTTCTGCTGCCATTTTTTTCTCCTTTTCTTGACTGAATAAAAACTCCTTAAACATCGGACAACTATAATAATCAGCTTCGCATGGGCTCTGCGAGACGAGCTGATTTTTGGGTATCATCTTTTTTGCCGGGTACACATTACAGTACGCAACAATCAGTTCTTCTAAAAAAGGACACTTTGTATTCATCTTATGTACCTCCTTTACAGTTCTTATGCAAGACCTGTGCCAACAACGAAGACTAAATTCACTTGATATTTCGTGACATTTAAAAAAATGAATTTCAGAAAATGATTAAGAAATGTATTAAAATTTTACAATGGCGAAAACCTATTATTTTTCATGAGTTTTATGTATATTTTTTAAATCGATTGTAAATTTTTTAAACACAAAAAATACAAGATAATCTAAAAACCCTGACTTCTTTGTCTATTTTTTCCTGAATTGGTATTTCTTTATCTTATTATATAGAGTAACCCTGTTTATTCCTAAAAAATCTGCTGTTTTCTTTATGTTCCAGTTCTGCGTTTTAAGCACGGTCAAGATATGGTTCTTTTCCACCTCTTCTAAGGACAAATAAGGTTTTGTCTCATATCTTTGAGTTTCCAGCGTTACAAGCATTTGTGGAAGGAATTTTGTATGTATCTCTGGTTCATTTGCAACTACTACAGCATGCTCAATTGAATTCTCTAACTGTCTAATATTACCAGGCCAGTCATAGTCTACTAAAACCTGCATTGTCTGTTCAGAGAAACCATGAAAAGTCTTTCCTGTACTGAGACTGAACTTCTCCAGGAAGTGTTCTGCAAGAATAGGGATATCTTCTCTTCTCTCTCTCAATGAGGGGATTTCAATAGTAATAACATTAAGTCGATAATATAAATCCTCTCTGAATTCACCTTTTGCAATCATCTTCTCAAGATGCTTATTTGTTGCTGCAATAATCCGGATGTCAACCTTAATAGGAGTGTTCCCACCGACTCGCCTGAATTCACGTTCCTGAATGAATCTTAAAAGATCAACTTGTGTCTTAAGGCTTATATCACCAATTTCATCAAGGAATAGTGTACCATTGTCTGCCATCTCAATTCTACCTTTATGTTGAGAAACCGCGCCAGTAAATGCGCCTTTTTCATAGCCAAATAGTTCTGCTTCAAGCAAAGACTCTGGAATTGCACCACAGGCAGCAGCAATTAATGGAAATTTTTTCCTTGGTCCCAATTCATGGATTGCTCTCGCAACGAGTTCTTTCCCTGTTCCACTCTCTCCTCTTATTAACACTGTTGAGTTTGTCGGAGCTACAGTCTTTATCATCTCGATCACTTTGAGCATATTGGAACTTTTCCCAACCAAATCCTGGAATTTGAATCTTTTTGTAAGTTCTTTGCGTAGATGAATGTTGTCTTTAATAAGGCGCTGATGTTCAACAAGTCTGGCTACAACTCTGCTTATCTCTTCTGGATTAAAAGGCTTCACAACATAATCAGCAGCACCCTCTTTTATCGCCATGACTGCACTGTCAACAGTAGCATATGCAGTAATAATGATGACTGGCAGCCCTGGCTTGGACTTGTTAACTCTTTTCAAAACCTCAATTCCATCCATCTTGGGCATTTTGAGATCCACTATTGCCAAATCCCATTCTTCTTTTTTAATCTTCTCTAATGCTTGGTACCCATCCTCTACAGCCAGAACATCGTATCCATCTTCCTTTAACCAATCACTGAGTGAACACCTCATAATCTCTTCGTCATCAACTACTAATATTTTGCTTTTATGCATAATTCTCCTTTCTTATTGTCTTATCAACAAATTCTTTACACCCTACACAAAAGTTTTTCTTTTTATTATCAATACTTATAATGCTGTTTGAAAAACACATGACGCATTTCGAATTGTTGCAATGAAACAATCCATAGCAGTGACCAAGTTCATGAATACATTCTTTGAGAAGTCTTTCAACCAACAACGCATCATTGTGTGGTAAATAGTAGAATTCTTGTCTCAATCTGTTTAGCGACACAACAGCTACATTGCCACTGAGCTGTGCCTCGCCATACACAAATGTCAGAACTGGTGTACACAGATCAACGTCTGTAATACCAACTAACTTCTCGCAATCAAGTGGTAATTCACCAGCTAGTTTCTCAATCATCTTTTTTGCATAATATTGATCTCGCTTAGGTTCAAAGGCAAATAAAGGATTCTCTTCATCTACAATAAGCTTGGATTGAAATGGGAATAACATATCTAATGATTTCACTAGATTCTCCAATATTGTCGGTTTAACTAAACCGATTGTTTTCAAATAGATATATTTCACGGTTAGTATATTATAGTAAATTTCCGCGCAATGTCAATTTTTTTATACCGCGGTTTATTTCTTTTACACTTCTATTTATAATTGAGGAAGATAGTCCACATTCATCATTCCTTTTTTCTATTTTTAGTGTCCAATTAGCTTGACATGACCTCGTATTGTAACTATAATAATTCATGAAGAAAAAAGAAAGACCAACAGGACTCGACCTTTCGGTTATGAGACCGCTTCTTGAAGGCCTGCTCAAGAACATGGAAGGTGGCGTCTTTACAATAGACCTCGATAAGAGAATTATTTCCTTTAATAAAGCAGCTGAATGGATTACAGGCTATTGTCTTGAAGAGGTATTGGGCAAACCTTGCAGTGAAATTTTCAAAGGTGACATTTGTGATAGTAGGTGTCCTTTTGAGAAAATCATAAAGAAAGGCGTGCCTGTAAATATAAGTGAAGTTGTGATTGAAGGCAAGGACGGTGGTCAGATAGTTACTTCGCGTACGGCTTTCCCACTTCGTGATGTCCATGGCAATGCAAGAGGCATAACAACAATCTTCCGTGACAAGACTGAATTGAAAAATCTAAGACAACAGCTGCTCCAGTCAGAGAAATTGGCTGTAATGGGTCAGCTTGCAGCTGGTGTTGCTCACGAGGTAAATAACCCAATCAACGGAATCATAACCTACATGCATCTTCTGTTGAAAAAACTCGACGAAAATGACATCGACCAAAAAACCTGGAAGAAAAACCTGAAACTCATAGAACGTGAAACAAAAAGAATCGGAAGATTAGTGAAGAATCTGCTCAACTTTTCACGTAAGACAGAACCTGACCTCAGATCTATATCACTTAAATGGATTATTGAGGAAACATTACCGCTCTTAGAGGATCAATTTTTAATAAAGAACCTCACCATAACTAAAAATTATAAGAACAACATACCTGACATTCTTGGCGACCACAATCAGCTCCAGCAGGTAGTAATGAATCTTGTATTAAATGCCGTCCAGGCTGTCGACACACGCGGTGAGATCAAGATCACGCTCTCTGCTGAAGGTGCAAAACGAAGTGAATGCTTTGTTTGTCTCGATATTTGGGATAATGGTGTTGGTATTCCTAAAGAAGATTTGGATAAGCTCTTTGACCCCTTCTACACAACAAAGACCGGTGATAAAGGCGGTGTTGGTCTTGGTCTTGCAATCGTGAACCAGATAGTAAAAGCACATCACGGTCGAATCAAAATACAAAGCGAGGTGGGTAAAGGCACAAACGTCTCG
>SOIY01000291.1 GCA_004376785.1 Candidatus Stahliibacteriota bacterium
TCTTGGTTCTTGGAGCTTGTAGCTTTTCTATTGCACAGGTAGATATCTATGGATACTTTGAACCTCAATTCTCAGGCATGTACTACGATTCAGCCTTTTATCAGGTGAATTACAACAAGCTGAGAATCGATCTTAAAAGCACCGCGGTCAAGAATATTGAATTCGGTGCAAATGCAATCTATCTACTTTATTTTGGTAAAAAAGACTGGGATATCCTCGACTTCTTACCTGAACACATCGTTTCTACAATCCCTTCTGAAATGTATCCTTATTATCAGTTGACATTCAAGGATACTTTGTTCCTCGATAATGCCTATGCACGCATGAATATTCGGCGCTTGGCATTGACTGTTGGCAAACAACAGATATCCATGGGTACAGGATATTTCTCAAATCCAACCGATGTTTTCAATACAAAAGATGCACTCGATCCAACATACGAACAACCCGGACACAATGCCATTCGCCTGGATCTATATATAGGCAACCGAATGAACCTTATGGGTCTTTATACACCGATTGCATCAGACTGGGAGGATTCAGGCAAACTCGTACGCGCAAAAATAGGCCTTGGTCATTTTGATTTTTCTGTACTCGGAAATGAAATGCAATACACAACTACAGATTTTTATACGTTTGAGCTTACTCAACAGCGACGCAGGCTCATCGGCGCAGATTTTGTCGGGGAATTGCTTGGTCTGGGTGTTTGGGGAGAGGGCATTTATAATTTCATAGAAGACGAGGATGATGATTTTTATGAATTCATTGTCGGCACAGACTATACTTTTGAATCTGGTCTCTATGGTATGCTCGAATACCATCGTAATTCTCTTGGCAAATCAGATTATACAAAGTATAACCTTAATGACTGGATGCGCTTTTTTACGGGCGAGACAAAAACCATTTCTCAAGATCAGGTCTATGGATTTATTCAGTATCCTTTAACTGACCTGATAAATATTGGCGGTTCAATCATCGTGTGTGTCTCAGATAAAAGTGTAGCATTTGTACCGACAATAAATTACAGTCTTTTTGAAAACGTCGACCTCATGCTCATAGGTAATTTTTATGTAGGTGATGAGGGAAAAACCTTTAGCAGTTCACTGGGTAATGGTGGCTTTTTCCGCGCCACTGTGTATTTCTAAAAGGAGGAATCATGAGAGAAAAATTACTTAAAACATGGGCACACTTTGCGGCAACCCATCCCTGGCGGGTAATTATTGGATTATTTATCGTAACAGGGTTTGCTCTTATTTCAGCATCACGAATAAGAATGGATATGCGCTGGTCTGATTTGCTGCCAATGCATGATCCTATGGCGCAGGAATTCGATAGAATCTTAAAGGAATATAAAAGTGCATCTACTATACACATTGTAGTACAGGGACAAGAACACGAGATAAAGCAGTTTGCTGAAGCAGTTGCTCCTCAAATAGAAGAACTCACAAAATATGTAGACCGCGTGGACTACAAGCTTGATATAAAATTCTATGCTGAACATGGGTTCATGCTTGCAAAAGCACAAGACCTGAAAACCACAAAAGACATGTTTAAGGATTTGAACCTGGTTCCTTTTTTGACAAACATTAACGATAATTTTGAAGAAGAGTATATTGGAGATGAAGAAGCACTTTCCACAAAAGAAAAAGAAGATGAAGCAGTTCGTTCTTTAGATGGTTTGCACTTCTGGCTCAAGGCAATGGATACGTCTATTAGCCAACCTGATAATGTAGATCCAGCATTTGCAGAATTGGCAGTTGATCGCCTTCTATATGGTGACCCCTATTTCATTTCCCATGATAAACGGGTTTTGCTGATTGCGATAAAACCTACGTTCAATGCCATGGATGTTGATAAAGATATTGCATCAACAATCGCACTCCAGAACATTCTCGATAAAATTTTACCAGAGTATCCTGGAGTCAAGGCAGGAATTACCGGGATGATCCCTCTGCAAAAAGATGAGATGGAGCATACAACTAGTAGTATGAAGAAGAGTTCTGTGGTAGCATTAGTGTTAGTATTAGTTCTCTTCATACTGACATTCCGTATGTGGAGTACGCCAGTACTCGCTGGTCTAAACCTGGTTATTGCAATTATTATTGCTGCTGGTGTGGTTGGTCTTATCCTGGGACGTCTTAACCTCATGACCTCCATGTTTGCGGTTATCCTGATTGGTCTAGGTATAGATTACTCTATTCACATCATCTCAGTGTATAGTGAACGTCGGGCTATAGACAAAGATGCTGTACAGGCAATGAAGCAGACATTAGTCCGCTCTGGTACTGGGATCATCACTGGTGCTTTGACCACTGCAGCTGCATTCTTTGCTCTGGCTATTTCTGTGACACAGGGCATAAGAGAAATGGGTATTGTACTCGGTATTGGTATTATCTGCGCAATGGTTACTACCTTAACAGGATTACCTGCGATTCTTGTAGCACGTGAGAGATTTGTTTCAAGAGTAAGCCGCAAACCCGTTAAGCCACAACACGTTGAATTTGGCTTTCTTGAAAACTTTGGTAAGAGTATAATGCGGCGACCCCTTTTGTATTTGATTATCTCTGTAGTACTTACCGCGTTTTTCCTGTTTCAGGCATTGCATGTGAAATTCGATTATGATATGTACAATATGGAACCAAAAGGCTTAACAACAATAGCACTGCAGGATACGATTATTAAAGCCTTTGATATGAGTCCTGATTTTGCCATGGTCACGACGAGCTCATTAGAAGAATCATGGGAAATTGCTGAGAAGGCAAAAAAGATGCCTACTTTTAGCATGGTTGAGAACATTGGTGATTTTTGTCCACCTGAAGAAAAACAACTGAAACGTCAACCATATGTGGAAGATATCCGGAGATCACTGCAGTCAAACATAAAAAAGAAATTTCTTTCTCACAGGAATATTAATAAACTCATTGAACAACTGGAAAGGCTGGATATGAATATCTACGAATTATCGCAACTGGCATTCATTGGCGGGCAGGATAAAGTCGACGACAAATGCAAGAGTATTATCGGTGATCCAGAAAAAGAAGATTCAGAAAGCTTTATAATTAATCTTGCCCAAAAAATAAAGGAAAATCCTGAAAGAGCAATTCGCTGGCTGAACGAGTTCCAGAAATATTATGTACCGCAACTCAGGACAAAGGCATACAATATGGCAAACCCTGAATTAATCACGCTTGATAATCTTCCTGAACATATTAAAGAACGTTATATTAATGATGCTGGTGATACATATCTTGTTACTATATACCCCAGGGAACACATATGGGATTTTGAAGTACTTAGGCGCTTCAATGCTCAGTTAGAACGAGTCAGCCCCAGGATTACAGGTAATCCGCCTATGTTCTTACGGTTAATTGACTATATTGGAAGGGATGGATTGCGGGCAACTATACTCACTATCTTTATTGTAATAATCTTACTTTGGATTGATTTCCGTAGTCTGCGTATGGCTTTGCTTGGAGTAATTCCACTCATTGCTGGTGGTATCTGGATGATGGGACTTATGGAAACATTTGGAATGATGTTTAATTTCCTGAATGTGATGGGTATTCCTATGATCGTAGGAATTGGTATTGATGACGGCGTACACCTTCTTCACCGCTACAAATATGAAGGTCTTAACAAAACACCTGTTGTATTAAAAAGTACGGGGAAGGCAATACTGCTTACTTCCCTTACTACAATGGCAGGATTTGGTTCACTCCTGATTGCCACATACCGTGGATTTGCGAGCCTTGGAATGCTCCTGGCAATCGGCGTTGCATCCTGTTTTCTGACAACAGTACTATTTCTGCCGTCAATCATCGGGCTTACAAAAAGGG
>SOIY01000218.1 GCA_004376785.1 Candidatus Stahliibacteriota bacterium
CATATGGCGACGGTATATTTTTTTGACTTAAGAAAAAAATATAACGATGGTATTATGAAGATGTTTGATAACCTTATTGATAAAGCCGATGGTTTTAAAATTTTAAAAAAGAATTCATTGTGTGCTATAAAATTGCATGTGGGCGAGCAGGGTAACGTGAACTATGTTAATCCTGTCTATATAAAACGACTCGTTGAATTAATAAGAAAAATGGGTACAAGCGTTTTTTTAACGGATACTACAACACTCTATTCAGGCAATAGACACAGGGCAGATTTGCACATCGAACTTGCCAAAGAGCATGGTTTTGATTTTGCCCCTTTCATTGTAGCTGATGGTTTATGTGGTGATGAATATGTTGAAATCAATGGTTCTAAAATTGCCAGTTTATTCAGTCATATTGATACAATCTTTTGTATTTCGCATTTTAAAGGCCATCTTGTTTGTGGCTTTGGTGGTGCTTTAAAGAATTTAGGTATGGGTTGTGCTGCAAAGGGTGGTAAATTAGAAATGCATTCCCGTTCAAAGCCATTTATTGACACGAAAAATTGTACGTTCTGTCTTAAATGTTTTAATTATTGTCTATATAAAGCAATAATCAAGGATAAAAAGATACTGAAAATAGACCAAAATATATGTACAGGATGTGGTGGTTGTATGTCTATCTGTCCTGAAAATTCAATAAAATTTTCCTGGGATGCAGCATCTTCAGATATTCAAAAAGGTATTGCCAAATATGCTGCAGATGTTACAAAGGGTAAAAAGGCGTTTTACATCAATTTTTTGATTAATATTTCACCAAATTGCGATTGTTTCCATTCGAATGAACCAATGATTGCTCCGGATGTAGGTATTCTTGCATCCTATGATCCAGTAAGTCTTGATCAGGCGTGCTATGATATGATAAAGGAACCTATTGATAAACTTCATCCTGAAATCGATCCTCAAGAACAAATTATATATGCAGAAAAATTTAATGCCGGACAAAAAGGATATGAAATCAAAGCTATCTGATCTTCAGGAAAAAATTAAGAGGTTAGAAACCCTTATTGATACCTCATTGGTGTTTTCTTCAATCCTCGATCTTTCGGAACTCTTGAATATTGTTTTGAATAAGGCAGAAGAGGTGATGGAAGCAGAGGCATCGTCTGTATTTTTAATTGATAAAGCAAAAAGGGAACTCTATTTTATAACCGCAAGAGGGGAAAAGGGTAAAGAAGCAAAAGAGATAAGGGTTCCAATGGGTAAAGGTATTGTTGGTTGGGTGGCTGAGCACGGTAGGCCGTTGCTCGTTCCTGATGTTACAAAAGATCCCAGATGGTTCAAGGGTGTTGATAAGAAGACAAAATTTGTGACCCGTTCAATAATTGCTGTTCCATTAATTTCTAAAGGAAAGATGATTGGCGTTAGCGAGGTGCTTAATAAAAAAGGAAACAGACATTTTAATGAAAATGATCTGGAATTGTTTGAGGCACTCGGCCATCAGATTGCCATTGCTATTGAAAATGCATCACTCTATACAGAACTTGATGAACTTTTTCTATCCTCGATTAGAGCGATAGTTGAAGCAGTTGATGCCAAGGATCCATATACTAAAGGTCATTCAGCCAGGGTAGTTGAATATTCACTTTTAATTGGTGAAGCATATGAGAACTTGAGTAAGGATGAGCTAAAACAACTTGAAGTTTCAGCAATCTTACACGATGTTGGTAAAATAGGAGTTCCAGATAAAATATTAGGAAAACCTGGGAAATTAACACCTGTAGAATATGCTTATATGCAACGCCATTCTGAATTCGGGAGTGCGATCATTGAACCGATTGCAAAACTCAGAGAATTGATTCCTAATATCCTACATCACCATGAGCAGTTTGATGGTAGAGGTTATCCACATGGTCTCCAAGGAAATAAAATTCCTCTTTTTGCTCGTATAATCTGCATTGTTGATTCCTTTGATGCGATGACAACAGATCGGCCTTACCGAAAAAAGAGAAACACAAAAAAGGCATTAGATGAATTAGAAAAGCAAAGTGGCACACAATTTGACCCGGAGCTCGTTAAAATCTTTATTAAGGTATTTAAGCAGCGTAAAAAAACATAACTAAATTACCCAAAAATTGATGAAAACGCGTTTTGCACTATATTTTGCAATTATTTCTACATTATTGATTAATATAATTTCCCTTTATAAACCCCTGTGGTTACCCTTTGAAAGAAGGATTTACAACCTTAAATACGAATTTAATATTTCCTATGAAAAAAATGAAGAAATAGTCATTGTAGATATTGATGAAAAGAGTTTGGAAAAGCTGGGCAGATATCAGAATTGGCCTCGAGCCTATTTTGCTGAAGTGCTACCTTATTTAAATGGAGCTAAGGCAGTTGGTATAGATATTCTTTTTGCAGAACCAGACACTTTACCTGTTCAGGCTCAGAAATTTTATACTAAACCAAATTTTGATTCATTATTGGAGAATGCAATCAAAGAAAATGGGAAAGTCGTTTTGGTCTCGTCTTCAGAAGAGCAACCAATATTCACTAAATTTAACAGAATTGGACTTGGTGAAATATTGACTGATGATGATGGAGTTATCAGGAAAGGATTTTACACTATGTTCGGTCAGAAAACATTCGCAGCTGAAATAAGTGAAATGGTTAAGCATGAAATTGAACAGGAAAGATTTCTTATCTACTTTGTTTCTGATAATTCGTTCAGAAGAATATCTTTTTCTGATGTCTATTTAAAAAGGGTACCTGAAGAATATTTTAAGGATAAAATTGTGCTCATTGGCGGTACAGCACAAGGTCTGTTCGATTTTCAATCAGTACCATTTAAAAGTAAAGGAAATTTCCCAGGAGTATTGATTCAAGCGAACTTAGTAAATAACTTTATAAACAATATTAAAATTAATGAAATTTCATATAGTTATGTCATTTTGTTAACCTTTATTATAAGTATAATTTTAAATATATTAACACTCAATAAATCAATAAAGATCTATCTTATATTTAATGTGATTTTATACTTATTATTCATCGTGTTTACCTTTATATTATTCAGTTTTAGGTTTGAATTTGGCGTGATACGACCATCATATTCATTTATAATAACAGTCTTTATTTCCTTAATTTATAGATACCGGTTTGAAGAGCGTGAAAAGAGGAAAATAAAAACAATCTTCTCTCGTTATTATTCAAAAGAATTGGTTGAAAAGGTTATGAAAGACCCACCTAAATTAGGTGGAGAAAAAGTACAGTGTACAGTTATTTTTGCGGATATACGTAATTTTACACCCTATGCTGAGAAGACAGATCCTGAAAAAGTAAGCCAGAAGTTGAATAGTTTTTTAGACGAAATGGTTCAGACAATCTTTATTTATCAGGGAAGGATTGATAAATTTATTGGTGATTGTGTTATGGCAGTATTCGGTTCACCTGTACTACTGGAAAATCATGCTCTTAATGCCTGCTATGCCGCAGTAGATATGGTTCAAAAGGCAGAAAAATTGGGTTTTAAAATTGGTATTGGCATCAACTCTGGCGAGGCTATAAGTGGTAATTTTGGGTCGCCAATGCGAATGGAGTATACTGTTATAGGTGATGCTGTAAATCTTGCTTCAAGGCTTGAGCGTTTAACAAAAGAATTTGATTGCAGTATTATTATCGGCACAAATACATACAAGGAAGTAATGCAGAACAAACATGAAGGGTTGCTATTTAAGGAATTGGGTAGAGTAAGGGTAAAAGGTAAAGAAGAAGAATTGCTGGTTTATTCTGTACAAGCA
>SOIY01000277.1 GCA_004376785.1 Candidatus Stahliibacteriota bacterium
ATTTCGTCAAGAAGTTGTTGACTTATTTCATTTTTTGAATATAATTACTGAATGAAACGGACTTATCAGCCAAGCCGAAGAAAACGGAAGAAAAAACACGGGTTTCGAAGCCGTATGAAGACGAAAAACGGACAGGATGTAATAAAAAGAAGGAGGAAGAAGGGAAGAAAACGGCTTACAGTTTAGAACCCAAGGGAGATTTGACTTTTGTAAAAAGGGCAAGTAATAAAAATATAAATACGGTTAAGCAACTTGGATTGGATAAGACTGAGAGATTAAAAGGTAAGCAGATAATAAAAAAGTTATTTTCAACTGGAAGAAGGTTTCATACCAGTAATTTAACTATTATCTACTTGCCTTCAGACAAAAATGCGACCGGTTTTGTTGCCTCCAAGAGGATTGGCGGCGCTGTTAAACGGAATAGAGTTAAAAGAATTTTAAGGGAGGCATATCGAATGAATAAAGATAATTTTAAAGGGTTGAAGGTTATATTTTATGCACGGGGTCCTCTGAAATTTAATGAGGTTGTAGATATTTTTAAAACATTTCAGGAGGGGAAGTGAAAAGCATAATTATATTTCTGATAAAAGGATATCAATTTACATTTGGTAGATTATTTCCCCGAGTTTGTCGTTTTTCACCTTCCTGTTCAAACTATGCTATTGAAGCACTACAGATTCATGGTGTGTTCAGAGGCAGTATCTTAAGCGTGTTGCGCATTTTAAAATGCAGTCCATTCTTCCCGGGTGGTTGGGATCCAGTACCGGCAAAAAATATTGCTGCAGAATATTCGCTTAAATACGATAAATGTCATAAGGAGCACACAAATGAGTGACCGAACACGAACAACCATTGCTTTTCTTTTAATAATAGGGGTTCTGTTTATGTGGACTATTTTATCTAAACCCAAGATTAAACCAGAAGCTGTTCAACCTGATACATTGGATACTACCTCTGCAATTACTGAACCTGTAGAAAAAACGCCAACCATACCCATAATACCTGAACACACTGACACAATTGTTGTGGAAAAGAAGAATTTCAGGATGGTTTTGTCCCCTGCAGGCGGATCAGTTAAGGAATTCTATTTAAGGGAATACGATATAGATGTTGTTCCAGATGGTGAATATTTATTTGTTACCCAGATAAACAATGATGAGATTATTAATTTTGAATATTTGGCTGATGATGATTCAGTCGTTTTTACTTACAATAATGCAGATATAAATCTAAGCAAGGTGTATTATTTTAATAATCCCCATGGTTTTCAACTGACAACGAATTTTTCAAATATAACTGACCAGATTTTAAGTTTAAAATCGGGTATCAGTATTACTGAGTTCAGGAATAAGGGAGAAGACCTTAGGCACTTTAGTGTATATGTCAAGAATGAAAAAGTTAATGAAATGAAGAAGAAGATAAAAGACACATTTAAATACACTGGAAATGTAGACTGGTTTGCTTTGAGAAGTAAATATTTTCTACTGGTAATAAATAACCTGGGGATAATTGATGGAATCAATTTTTATAAGTTGCCAAAGGATTTGCCACTTAAAACAGCAGACAGAAAAGAAGACAGAACCGATATTTACAGTGCTGCCTTTGGTTGTTTTTATATGAGAGGCGGTGGCGATAGATACGGCGCAGAAATTATGGGACCGGATAAGATTAACATCTCAGTTTTATTGCTCCCTATTAAACATTCAGAACTTGCCAAATTCAAAAAGGGTTATGAGGGAGTTGCGTCTGGTGGTATAATGGGTCCAATCTCGAGAATTATTCTTTTGGTTTTTAACTTTTTCTATTCGATCATCAGAAATTATGGCTTTGCAATTATGCTCTTTGCATTTTTAATAAAAAGCGTTTTCTTTCCTCTCTCAAAAAAAATGATTCAATCACAACACAAAATGCAAATGATACAGCCAGAAATGAAGAAGTTACAGAAGAAGTATAAAGAAGATGCCCAAAGATTGAATCAAGAAATGATGCATCTTTATAAAACCTATAAAGTAAATCCTTTTGGTGGTTGTCTTCCTCTTTTAATCCAGATGCCAATATTTTTTGCACTTTATCAAACACTTATCACTTCAATCGAATTCAGGCAGGCACCTTTTATTCTTTGGATTACAGATCTTTCTTTTAAAGATCCATATTACATTTTACCAATTGCTATGGGTGTTATGATGTTAGTTCAATCTTTATTTACCGTTGTTGATCCAAGACAAAAATTTATGGTGATAATAATGCCTGTATTTATGGTCTTTATATTTTTAAATTTTCCATCTGGATTACAATTATATTGGTTTACATATAATATTTTAACGTTAGTCGAACATGTTATAACTAAACGAGGAGGCATTAAATGAAAATGGTCGAGGCATCTGGTAAGGATATTAATGAAGCCATCGAAAATGGAATAAAAATTTTAAGGGTCAGAAAAGAGGAGATAGATTATGAAATAACATCACAAAATGATGAAGAGACCGTCGTAAAATTGACCATAAAAGAGCCTCGCCAACATCTGCACGAATTGGCAACTTTCATACTTAGCAGTTGTGGATTCAAACCAAATATTGAAATTACTAAAGACGATAAAGGACTTTACTTAAATATAAAAACAAGGCATACTGATGCTATTCTAATCGGCAGGAAAGGCGAAACGCTCTGGTCATTACAGTATTTGATTTCGCGACTTATGAAACGGTTTCACCCGAATTTAAAGATATTGGTTGATGTGGGTAGTTATCGCATGCGCAGGAATAATTTTTTAAGGAAAAAAGCCGAGGCGATTGCTTGTATTGTTTTACAAACCGGTCGAGAAATGGCTTTGGATCCTTTGACAAAAAAGGAACAACAGATTGTTGAGACTAAATTGAGTGAAATAAAAGGTGTTAAGATATATACCATTGGAAAGGGAGTAAGTAAGAATGTAATCATTGCTCCGAACAATGAGTCTAAATGATACAATAGTTGCTTGTGCTACGCCTGCAGGGTACTCAAGCATTGGTGTTATTAGAATAAGTGGTGACCAAACACTTTCATTAGTAAAGAAGATATTTGTTTCCAGGCAAAAAATCCAAGATTTTGAAACAAATCACGCATATTATGGTAATATTATTGATCCTGATAACAATGATGTAATTGACAAAATAATTGCTACATTCTATTTAACACCTCATTCATATACAGGTGAGGATGTCGTTGAATTATCCTGTCATGGTAATCCATTAATTATTGACCGCATAACCAAAATACTAACAGGCATGGGAGCAAGGATTGCTCAGCGTGGGGAATTTACAAAACGTGCGCTATTAAATGGTAAAATTGATCTGTTGCAGGCAGAAGCAGTATTGGACACAGTAATTGCGCCGTGTAACGAAGCAAGAAAACTGGCAATTACCCAATATGAGGGTAAACTATCAGATAAAATTTATGAATTGAGGTCAAAGATAGTTGATTTATTGTCCTTTGTTGAAGCAAATATTGATTTTCCTGAGGAAGAAGATATTCAGAATAGTGATATCGGAATAGAGGGAGGTCTAAAATCAATTATTGAGGAGATAGACGAATTATTAAAAGGCGCAGAAATAGGAGTAAAAATAAAGGAAGGCTATAAAGTTTTAATAACCGGAAGAACAAATGTTGGTAAATCAACCCTTTTTAACAAATTGGTTGGATATGATAGGGCAATAATCCATGAAGAACCTGGCACTACAAGGGACTATATTGAAGATCGTATTGAGGTTTCTGGACTCTATTTATGCCTTTTTGATACTGCTGGAATATTTAATACGGCTGCAGGTCCTGATAAAATTGCTCAGGATAGAACCATAAGCCTGGTTGAACAGTCTGACCTGATATTATTAATGTTTGATGGCTCTGAACCAATGAATGAAGAAGATCTGTATCTTTACAATCTAACAAAGGATAAAGACAAAATTTTAATTGTAAATAAAATAGATTTAAACATACGCTTAAATGAAAGTGAAATATTATGTGATTCCATAAAAATATCTGCAAAAACAGGAAAAAATATAGATTTGTTAATACAAAATATTAAAAGTAAATTATTGCCAAAATTTGACCATAAACAAATATTATTAACCAGACAAAGACACATTGATGCCTTGAAAAATGCCAAAGAGTATTTTATCAGAGCCCAAAAAGCATATTCGCCTGAAACCATTGCATTTGAATTACATGCTGCATTAGATGTAATAGGTGAATTGACTGGAAAGGTAATGCGTAAAGAGATACTCGACCGGATTTTCGAGGAATTCTGTATTGGAAAATAATTACATTACATTGCAGATTGTAAATTTAATATTTAATATTTCAAATTTTAGTTATTTGATATATATTCGCACTTCGCCCAACGCCCTACGCTTTTCGCTTTTATTGACTTTCACTCGTTTTTGTCTATAATGATTACGTGATTATAGACCCCATAGATTTAAAGCTTATAAGATTGCTGGAACTGCACGGAAGTATTCCAGTTAATGAAATTATTGCTAAATTTCATATTACTCAAGAAGAAATACTTTTGCGGATCAAAAATTTTGAAGATTCTGGTTTTATAAGCAATTATGGTATGAAATTATTCTTACCAGGAATAATTGGTGGAAAATGGTATTGGGGTTGTATAGCATCTGAAACAACACCTCGTTTTAAGCCTGAATACTCTGTACCTCATCTTGAAGAAATAGTCGAGAACCTAACATTTCCTGCGGGTATCTGTCCTAATATGTCACTTTTGTTTTTCACACAAAACTTGCACGAAACCTATAAAATAATAAATAAAACTCCAGGAATTAAATATGCTGAGATTTATAAAATCAATGAATATAATATAAAGGTCCCAATAATTTTATTAAAAGAGAGTTGGCAACTCATTGCTCAATTATATGATCGTTTGCCAAAATTGGATTATGTCAACATTCATTCAATAATAAATAAACCGGATTTAGATGACGAGGTTATACTATCCCGTTTAATATGGAGCAAGAAGAACCGAAAAGGTGTCATTTCAATATTCCCCAATTTTAATTGGTCTGTTATTAAAAATTATGTGCATCTTCATCTTGCTGTTACAACAAAGATGAGAATCAAGGAATTACGGAAAATAGTTAATAAATTGGGGTTTTCAGGTAATATTACATCGAGGTTTAAAAAGAGATACATTCAACTGGAATTTAATCTTTGGGGGTTTTCTGATATGCAAACCATATTCAGTGCACTTAAGCAAGTAAGGAAATTAACTATCGAAGGGTATTCATTTGCACACAAAAACACAATTTATAATGATTGGATTAAAAGGTATATTAAAGAAAAAATATAGTACATATTCGTTGATTGTTTATAGACGTGGCTGTGGCTTGGTATGGTGGCTGATTTTATTGTTGATTATATTTATGGGCTGTTCAACAAAAAAGGAGACTGTTCAGAAACCGACTGTGACTGAAACTGAACATATTGTAAAAAAAGGCGAAAATCTTGAGGTGATACTTAATAATATATTGTCACATCAATCAACGATTGAAATTATAAATGTATTAACAAGTGCGGATTTTCCTTTTAGAAAATGTTTTCCAGGTGATTCAATCAAAATACTTAAAGAAAACGGTGATTTTTTAAAACTTACGTATTCTCAGAATCTAACATTTAAATATTATATTTTTAAAAATGACGACTATCTTTTTGTGGCTATGAAGTATCCATATATTGATACAGTCACTTGCTTTTTGAAAGGTGAGGTCAATTCTACGCTTTATGAATCGTTATTAAAAACAGGAGAAACACCAGTTTTGGTTTTTAGATATGCTGACATTTTTGCCTGGGAAATAGATTTTGTAACGGAGACCCAGAACGGCGACTCTTTTTCTATATTTTTTGAGAAGACATTCTGTGATTCGAATTTTGTAGAGTACCTCAATATAATTGCAACTACTTATAAAGGCAATATTGGTGAGTACCATGGTATATATTACTGTGACCAAGATGGCAATGAAGATTATTACAATCTCAAAGGAGAATCACTAAGAAAATCTCTATTAAAATCGCCGCTCAGATTTTCATATATAAGTTCTTATTTTTCTAAAAGACGTTTTCATCCTATTTTGAAAGTATGGCGCCCGCATCATGGTCTGGACTACGCTGCGCCGACCGGGACGCCTGTATCATCAATTGGTCATGGTACGGTTACGTACAAAGGTTGGAGAGGAGGTTATGGTAATTTAGTCGAAATAAGACACAAAAATAACTTTAAGACACGATACGGACATCTTTCCAGGTTTGCAAAGGGTTTATACAAAGGTAAGAAAATAAAAATGGGTGAATTAATTGGTTATGTTGGTTCAACTGGTCTTTCAACTGGACCACACCTGCATTTTGAATTGCACAGAAATGGCGTGTCTATTAATCCGCTCAAGGTCAAAATTCCACGTGCGCCGTCAGTAAAGAAAAAATATTTGAGTGATTTTGAGCAACATCGTGATTCATTGTTAAAATATATTGAACAATTATCACAACCTGTTGGAGAAGAAATATCAAAAGAGTAAAGTGCGCTATAGTGTTTCTTGCTTTTTGGAACTTGGTTCTTGTAACTTGGGATTTGTAATAATTTAAGGAGGTTTAATGCCAATACATTTAAGAGCGAATAAAAGCGATTATGCTTCTACTGTGCTCCTTGTGGGCGATCCAGGCAGAGCCGAAAATATAAGCAAGGTGTTAAAAAACTCAAAATTGGTAAATAAAAATAGAGGATTGTTAGGCTACACAGGAACATACAAGGATAAACAAATTTCTGTGCAGACTACAGGAATGGGATGTCCTTCAACAGCAATTGTTGTTGAAGAACTTATTCAACTTGATGTTAAGAGATTAATACGAATAGGTACGTGTGGTGGGATTGGTAAAGATATTAAACCACTGGACATTATTGGAGCTGTTGCTGCTTCACCATTTGATGGAACGACACGCACGTATCTAAATAATGAACCGCATGCTCCTTTTGCAACATTTGAGATTTTAAAGACGGCATATGATGTTTCAAAGACAATGGGTATTAATGTATATTTTAGTAGTATTGCAAGTGTAGATGTTTTTTATAATCCATTTTCCGATTATGTGGAGAAATTGAGAGCTAAGGGCATTATTGCAGTAGAGATGGAAACGAGTTTAATCTATTATCTTGCCAATAGAAGTAACAAACAAGCTGCCACTTTTTTACTTGTTTCAGATATTGTTGGCGGTGGAGAGGAATTCACTAAATACGTGACTGACCAAGATCTGGCAAAAGGCATGGACCAGTTAATTAATTACGTATTAGAGGTTTTTTATCATTTATAATATAAAGGATAGGTAAAAAATGGAAAAATGGCGCTGTTCAATTTGTCAGTACATCTATGACCCGAAAATTGGTGATCTTGAATCTGGTATAGAACCAGGATTACCCTTTAATGATTTACCTGAAAGATGGGGATGTCCAGAATGCGGTGCGTCCAAAGATTTTTTTGAGCGGGTTGATGAACCTCAATATATCTAACAAAAAATAGTATATGCTTGCTGAATATTTTGAAAAAAATAGAATCTTATTGAACTTTAAGGCAAAAGATTTCAAAGAAGCATTAGAAAAGATGCTAATTGTGAGCAGCGAAAAAAAACATTCTCAAATCATAGATACGATAATAAAAAGGGAATCACTTATGCCAACTGTATTGGGAAAAGGTGTTGCACTTCCAAGAGTAATTATTGCGAATAAAGAAAAAACTGAGATAATAATTGCAATCAGTCAGAAAGGAATTAATTTTAAAGGTTTTGACCTACTTCCTGTGAAAATAATCTTTCTGTATCTTTTTTCAAAAAAGGACGATTATCCGTCAATTTTGGCTCAAAGTTTAAGACTCTTGAATGAAGACAGTTTACGGGCTGAACTCCTTAATAGCAAAACACGTGAAGAAATAATAGCAGCCATAAAAGCCTGGGAAGAGGAATGAAAAATAACGTGAGGATAATATTATTAGTATTTTGGATAATTGTTATATTTGTTCTAACAGGCTATCCTTCTTTAAAAACGCCGGAAATCAAAGAATTCCCAGTGGATAAATTGTATCATTTTTTCATCTTTTTTATTTTAGGTATCCTTGAATATCGTATTCTAAAAACTTATCTGTTTTTCTTGTTTGGGTGTAGCGTTGTCATAATTGCAGAGTTACAACAGCTACTTATACCTGGCAGAAATTTTGAAATACTTGATATGTTTGCAGGAGTCATTGGTTTACTCATTGCTTATATTATTTTTAAATGGAGGAGTACATTAAAAAATGAAGTATCAAAAACCTAAAGGTACAAGAGATATATTTGGTCGAGAATTACAGCGAACTGAAGCCGTATGTAGTACAGCGCGTCTTTTTTTCGAGCAAAATGGTTTTGAAGAAATAAGAACTCCTACTTTTGAATTTGCACAGCTTTTTGATCGTTCAATCGGTGAAAGAACAGATATTATTGAACATGAGATGTACAAGTTTGAAATTAATAAAAAATTATATGCACTTAGACCTGAAGGAACTGCATCGGTATTAAGAGCTTTTATTGAAAACAAGCTTTCTTTGCCAGCTCGTTTTTTTTATATCTGGTCTATGTACAGGAGAGAAAAACCGCAAAAAGGACGATACCGTGAGTTTTTGCAGATTGGCATTGAGATTTTAGGTGAAGATAAACCTTTTTATGATGCTGAGATAATTGACCAGGGGAAGAGATTTCTAAATTTGATAGGAGCAAAGGATTTTACCATTGAGATAAATTCGATTGGATGTCCAAAATGCCGTGCCATTTACAAAAACAAATTGAGAGATTATCTTGAGCCCAATTTTAGTAATCTGTGTTCTAATTGCCAGCGAAGATTTGAAAGAAATTTTCTGCGAATATTTGACTGCAAAAACAAAACGTGCCAGCAAATTTACACAAAGGCGCCGAAGATTACTGACAACTTATGTGCAGAATGTTTAGAGCATTACCTAAGCGTTAAGAAGTTTTTAAACAAATTCGGCATTGATTACACTGAAAATAGAAAATTAGTGCGCGGTCTTGATTACTACACAAGAACAGTCGTCGAATTTAAACAGCAATCGCTCGGTGCTCAAGATACAATTCTGGCAGGCGGTAGATATGATTTATTAATGAAAGAATTGGGTGGTAGCGATGCTCCCAGCACAGGTTGGGCAATGGGTGTGGATAGACTGCTGATTTCCATGCCGGAGAATCTACCAAAAATAGATGAGAAAAAAAGATTCTTCATTGCTACGATAGGGGAGAGGTTTATTAATGAAATGATAGAATTAAGAGATTTAATACAGCAGAATAATTTCATTTGTCTAATGGGCAATCCTGAAGATTCAATTAAGCATCAACTCAAAAAAGCCAATCGTGCTAAGGCAGATTATTCTATTATATACGGCGAGGATGAAGCGAAAAACAAAGTCTGTACAGTAAAGAATATGGAGATAGGAGATCAGAAAAAGATCCCTATCAAAGATTTTAAGACGTTCTTAAGAAATACTATAAAGTAATAATTAAATTTGCGATCTAAGTAAATCAGGGGCGGCAAAAACCGCCCCTTTGTTAGTTATCTTACAACCAGAATTTTCTTGATCTCGTGTAATTCGTCGGTTTTTATTTCAACAAAATATACACCGCTTGTTAAATCTATGGATTGCTCAATTCTATGTACACCTTGTGCTAACCTTTTATTAATAATCTCGTGGACAACCCTACCAGTAAGATCAAAAATTCTTCCGTGTACATCTGCAGATGAGTTCAAGACTATTTCAAGATTCAGTTTGTCCTTGGTTATCGAATTGAAGAAATTAATCTGTGAACCTGGTGTTATTGTTCTTTCATATTCTTCAATACCAATCGTGAAACTGATATCTCCGGTTATTGCATATGCAAAAGGTTGTGGACCATAAGGAATACTTTGACCAGTTATGACGATATGCCAGAAACCTGTTTCCGGGCTATTAATTCTACAACACTCTTCTACATTATTATCATCCCAGGTCGAAGGATTTGCTACAGACTGCCCTGCACTATATATATTACCATGGTAATATGTTCCGCTCGGTGCAAAAAGCTCAACATTAAGGTCATTCACAAGCGTAGGATTTGCATTAGGTGCAGCAGCAGTGTCAGTCCAGGCAACACAAACACGAAGTGGAATTGCTGAATTGACATAAAAAGAATCACTAATATAATAGCCAGTCGTAAGACCAAGAGTATCGTCTTTAATTATCAATTTACGGATATCACCAGCAAAATAGAGAACACTGTCAGCATCCAATCTTCCCCAGCCAATATTAAAATCAGGAACAGACCACGAGCCTACGTTTGGATCACATGAAACGATTGCCATGGCTCTGAGTAATGCCGCACTCTGATATTTGATAGAATCTGCTGGATCTGCAGCGCCTGTTGGATAGAAGCCTGCAAGAAGATACTGGCGAATTAAGCCTATTGCTCCATTTGCGGCTGGCGTTGCCATACTTGTTCCCCAATATCGTATATATCCAGTATAGGTTGAGCCATCAGCTGACCAAAGTCCGGTATATGCTGTAACACCGTCACCAGGAGTCATTAAATTCGGTTTAATCCTGTTATCCTGAGTAGGACCACGGCTCGAAAAGGCAGCAATCTGATTTGAATTTGTACCATTAAGTGTTGCACCCACAGTCAAAATATTCTTTGAAATTCCTGGATTTCTTAATCGCATACTAGAGCTTTCATTACCAGCAGCATAAAGATTAAGAAAATCACGGTTTGCCCAAACATAGGCATCAGTGCTTGCATCCTGGATCAAGTACGTGCCGCTCGAATTACCCCAGCCCCAGCTTCCTGAATGCTGTAAGATATTATAACCAAGACCTATGCCTGGATAGATCGTATCATACATTGAAGTTAGATTTGAGGATACAACAAGGCCTGATAAACTTGCAATGTCAACAAAATAGATCTTTGCGTGTTTTACCATACCATCGTAATTACTCGAACCAAGAAGTGTATCATTACCTGCAACAGTACAATTCACATGTGTTCCATGATAACCAAAAGACATATGATCGCTGAATACAGCGCCAGAATACAATTTATAAGCAACAATTTTTCTATGGGTAGGAAATACACCAGGCCCCGTAATTGGGTTAGATGAATCATAATACTGTAAATGGTTAGTAATAATGCCGCTATCAGTGGTACTAAGAACAATGCCATCACCAACAATACCTTCATGCCAGATCCTTCTGCCTATTGAATCAGGTGGAATACTTGACTGTTGCCCGGTCTGCATTACCCATTGGCAGTTATCATTACATAAACTTGGTTCTGACCAGGATTGAATCCATAAAACTCCAGGAATGTTGGCAATATCACTGACTCGCTCAAGATCAATGAACACATCGATTGTCTTGCATAGGGTGTGATCAATAATTTCATTAATATCAAATCCCATTTCCAGTATTTGGGCTGCAATATTCGAAATATCTTCATTAGGAAAAAGTTGAATTGTAACACGCCCAACCCCCCTGGCATTGAATAAATCTTTTTGTAATTTATAAGCTGGCTGAAATAGACCAACCCAGTTTACAAAAGATTTAGTTTTAATATCTCTTACCTGTTCATCATTAGCAAAAATAAGAAAAGCATAGTGAGGAATATATGCGAAGATTTCAATGCCACTACTTTTTAGATCTTCAGTCCAGGTTTGATATATTGGTCCTTTTAATTGAATCATATAATAACCAGCACCATAATATCTATCTATTGATAGATTATCTGGAAGGTCTGGTTCTCCATTTCGCGTATCAAAAACAATGCCATTTGAAAATGAAATAATTGTAGCATTGTCATGAGCAAGGACTTCACATGGTGTTACTACATTAAGTTTGTGTATATCAGCAGCGCCTAAACACGCTACAATCAAAAATAAAGATAACAACTTCATTATACCTCCTTTTTATATGGTTTAATTATTATCAAAAGCAAGTTTACTTAGAATTTACGT
>SOIY01000259.1 GCA_004376785.1 Candidatus Stahliibacteriota bacterium
TCAACTCGATGAATTCAAAACTTCAGGTGCATCTGCCTATTTGTATGATTTAAGCAATTAAAGGGGACAGGCTACTTTTTATAAAAATTTTTTCTCTAACTATTGATTCTATTATAATATATATAATTAAAAAGTAGCCTGTCCCCTTTATTTCCAACCGAGTCTTTGATATTCCTCATATATTTTACCCATAATATGCCTTGGACTACAAAAATCCCTTACCCATTTAATCCCCTGCTCACGTTTTTTTCTTCTCAGTTCAGCATCAATCAAAAGATTATATAAGACATCTTCAAAATTCCTTTTAGTTGCTTTAACAAATGGATGGCCAGGCAAAAGTTTTTCATATTCATCTGGGATCTCTGTTAATGTAGGAATCCCCAAAGCCAGAAATTCCAGACCACTTCTGCCATATCCAGTTCCAGCATAATTGCCAATCTGATCAATGCCAATATCACAGGTTCTTTTAAGTTCCATGCATTTTTTGTGTGAAACACCTTCAATTAACAGAAATTCGAGTTTTATTTTCTTTTTTAATTTATTGATAGCTTCGACTATATCTGCTGTTCCTTTTGCTGTTCTGCGTGTAGGTGAATGGCAAATTCTCAAGACCGGATTTTCATGCCTGCGCGGTAAGATTTTATCTGCCTCAAATGGTATCGGTGCAAAGACTAAAGATGGATCTATCTTTGTATGATCCAATTCTGATGTTATTCTTAGATTTGCATATTCTTTTAAAAATGGATTCATACCCCATTTTCTTAATTCGCTGCCAAAAAAATGTGTAACAATACGTTTATGTTTTAGTTTCTTTAGAATCCTATCACCATATATAAATGGTATATCTCCGTCAAAATGAAAGATGTCAAAATCACCAAATTCATAACGATTCCATTTCGCATGCAATTTGTATAACCAAATTAAATCCCTTGATTTAAAGAATATACGCTGTAAAGGATTTGCTCCCTTTATTTTTAAACTCAGCGCATGTTCGAGTACATTCACGTTTTCCCGCCCAGTTATCTTTCTGAATTTTCTAATCAAACCTGAATTTAACAATGGGTAATTCAACGTAATTCCATTAGGAAATCCTAAGGTTGACGGGCTCATGGTTGCCAGAACCCCTTCATCGCCAAAAAATCTATGGCTTCGGCTCAACAATCCTGGCACATCCTGAAAATTTTCAAATGTTAAATGCAGTATTCTCATTGATACTACTTCGTTTTGCTAAATAGACGCTTAAATCGTATTTTCGAAAGTTGCATAAGCTTTTTCAATTTTTCTTTATCAGTGATCTTTCCAAGACCTCGTTTCAATCCATCCCAACCGCTGAATCTTCGACTGTAAATCCTCAGCGCAATCTTTTCTAGTTCATGGAAACCTAATCCGGGTTGTATTAATAACGGCACACATTTTGTCTGCAGAATTTGTTCAAGACGTTTATCATTATAAGGCAGGCTCCATTTGAAATTTAGAGGAAGCAACCCATTTTTGCAGGCATATTCCTCCAAATATGTCCCTGGATATATTCTTACACCTGCTCCGCTTGCTACAGTTGTTATCTGTTCCTCGTGCTTATCAATAAATAAAAATGTCTTCTCAACATCCTCTATTGTCTCACCAATATGGCCGAATGAGAAAAAGACCTTAGTTTTAATTCCAACCCTATTACATAAATCTAAAAGTTCTTCTGTCTGTTCAACTGTAAAACCCTTGCGCATCAGGTTTAAAACTTTCTGGCTTGCTGATTCAATCCCGAAATTTACATAATAACACCCTGCTCTTTTCATCTTCTCAAGAATTTTCTGGTCTACTGTCCCAACCCGAATTTCACACTCCCAGGGAAAGTTGAGACCACGCCTCATTATCTCATCACAAATTGCATTAATGTGGCTTCTGTGCATAGTCAAAGTACTATCAAAAATCTTTAAACCCTCAAAACCGTAATTCTTGAAGAGAAATTCGATCTCATCCAGCACATGTTTGGCAGAATGGGTTGTAACCTTATGATTGAACATCCTGCTCGCTGAACAAAAGCTACATTTTGCAAGACAACCGCGTGAGGTAATTATTGATATACCTTTTTTGTTCACAAATTCCATATTAAGAGAATACTTATTCATATCAAGAAGACGATACGCAGGATTAGGAAGACTATCAAGGGGCTTGATTCGCTGTGCGGGTGGATTCTCTTTTATACCATCATCACTGCGATAAGTTATACCTGTTAGACCGACAATACTTTTATTCGTTTTAAAGGCGTCAATTAATCCCAAGACCGTATGTTCACCCTCACCTCTAACTACATAATCTATTTCTATGATGTTCTTTAATGTATCAAATGCAGTAAAGGTTGCATGTACACCACCATAGATAGTAATGATCTCTTTATTAAAATCTTTTGCTTGCTTTGCCAATCTGAAAGACTCAAAGCGCGTATGTGTGGTTCCAGAAATGCCAAGAACCTTAGGTTGAAATTTATCTAACCAGTAATGAAGATCTTTACCTTCTATTTCAAAATCAACAATTTTTACTGAGTAATCATATCGTTCTAGGTTTGCTGCAATATACGCCAGACCCAGGGGCGGCATTCTTTCAAAAAAACCACCTTTTTCTTTGGGATTAACAAACAGTATATCGATCATGTCAACATAAAAAATATCAGGACATCAGAATATCAGGCAATGCATGTCGCAAGACGAAAAACTTTTAACAAAGTATACCATGTATCGATTATCTATATCCCGAATGAGCTCTTTAATGCTTCATTAAGGAATGTCTCCCTGTATCCCAGTATTTCTTTTGCTTTTGAACTATCTCCAGTAAGTTCTGTTTTACCTACGCTCACCTTTTTTGGTGATTTACCGCAAATCTTCTTGACTTCATCAATAAGAACCTCGATCTTAACAGGGCTACCACAAATGTTAAAGATTTGATTGCCCTTAATGTCGCGAAGCTTTATCAAAGGCTCAATAGTATCATTAATAAATGTTGGGCTAATTACACTATATTCTGTTTCTATATTATCACCAGATTTTATTGATTGATGTAAATTCGAGATATATCCCTGGCTCAGGCTTTTACCAAAAGGAAAGAATATTCTTACTGTATTTATTCCAAGAGATTTATAATAGTATCTAAAGAGAATCTCGGTTTCAAACTTTGTTGTCGCATAAAAACTACGTGGATTATACGCACTTTTCTCATCCTGGTTTTTGCCATGACCATAAACTTCACCGCTGGACAAATAAATAAACTTTGAAACACTATTTCTTCGCGACCAATCTAATAGTAGCAAAGTTGCGCCTGGATTGGATTTGAATATCTTTGTAAATGCACCCGAGTAGACTTCGTGAAGATGAAATACATTCCTAACTTTCTTGGGAAGCACCTTTTCCAGATTCACGTCACGATCAAATTTTATAAATCCATATTTGAGGTTTATCTTACCTAAAAAAGACATGGGTACATCCTTAGGTGAAGGAAAAATTGTATATACCGACTCCCCCCTGTTCAACAACTCAAGAATTAATTTCTCACCAATACCAAATGGACTGGTAACCAGATTTGCTGTTTCCATGATTTATTATACACAAAATTTTCCGTTTCGTCAATCACAAATGTCCAAAAAACCCACACCTCTTAAACTTCGCAAAATATACCCTGTCGAATATGACACAAAACTCGGTACTATCTTTTTGTTAAAATATAGATTTGCTAAATTATATTCTTTAATCTTTAAAAATCTTTTAGAGATATAATAGTCAAAAAATGAAGGGCGATTAAAAAAAACCTGTGGTATATTCATTATTGCTGCTTCAAGTGATGCTGTACCTGAACACAGTATAAGCATGTCGCAATTTTTCATTATCTGATAACGGTTTTCCGTGATAATTTTTATTCTATCCGGGAGTAGAGCCTTTAGGCTCGTAAACAACGGGCGTAAACACCCTACTCTATAAATACTGGAATGCAAAATCAGAGTAAACTCCAAATCATGCTTTTTCTGCCCAATTTTCCTTATTATTTCAATCATTATCGGCAAATTCCTTTTAATTTCGCTTCTGCGCGACCCGGGCATAAACCCAATTCTTTTCTCAAAATCATTCCTATTGTAATTTTTCAATTCCTTAAATAGTGGATTTTTAATATACTCTGTATCAATACCCATTTTTTTATAGAATTCGCACTCAAATGGAAAGATTGAAATAACTCTATCAACCCATTTCTTTATAAAATATTTCCTGAATTCTCCCCATGCCCAGATTTGCGGCGGTAAATAATAGTAAGTGTTACAGCCCAAACTCTTTGCATATTTGCACAGCAAAAGGTTCATCCCAGGATAAGCAACCGCAATAAAGGTTTTTGCCTTAACCCGGTACATTACGCGGCACATCTTTTTATAAACTTTATAATTTCTAAAAGAAGAAATAATTCCTCTATAAAATCCGAATGTCATTAATTCATTATAATCTTCAACAACCTCTACCCCGCTCTTGCGCATCTGGTCACCACCAACACCATAGATTTTTAGATTTGGGGTCGCTTTCTTTAATCTTTTTATCAGAAGCGCACCATACATATCACCAGACGGCTCACCAGTGCACATGAATATCGGGTTTTTAAAAATCCTCTTTCGCATCATACAAATTAATCATACTAAATTTCTTGGGAAAATCAATTGTTATGGTTTTTATTTTTTGAAAATGAGGTTAAGAATAATAGTTAGTTATAATAGAAAATATGACAATTGTCACAAAATATTTTATATGGCCGAAATTTTTAAGGGATTATGATTTTTATTGATTAGGTTCTTTTTTTACTAATGGTTTTGGTTTATCTGAGACCTTTTGTAAATCCTTTTTCTTTTTATCTCTTATCATTGGCAAATTTGATTTCTTATAGTCTGTTACATAAAAACCATTACCTTTAAAAATTAAACCGACACCACCAGTAATTATACGCCTCAATTCACTTCTGCACTTCGGACATTTTTTTAGAGGTTCGTCAGTTATCTTCTGAAATTCCTCGAAAGTATATTTACATTTAGTACATTCATATTCGTAAGTAGGCATTGCTACAAATGGATATTGGGTTAGGGCCTGGAAGCTCGATATCCAGCATCCAAACCCTTACCCATAACCTATGTGTTAGTATCCGCCGTAGCCGCCACCAGGTGGCATTGGAGGACCTGCTTTTTCTTCTTCAGGTTTTTCAACAATAACCGCCTCAGTCGTAACCAGAAGTGCAGCAATACTTGAAGCATTCTGCAGTGCAGTGCGTGTAACCTTTGTCGGATCAATAATTCCTGCTGCAACCATATCTTCAATTTTTTCACTCATCACATTGTAACCGTTAGCGCCTTCTGCTTTTTTAACCTGCTCAACAATAACTGAACCTTCTTTACCCGCATTTTTAGCAAGCTGTCTTGTTGGTTCTTCAAGAGCTCTCTTAACGATATTAATACCGATTTGCTGGTCACCCGGCAATTTCATCTTATCTAAATCCGGTAAGGTCCGGAGAAATGCTACACCGCCACCAGGCACAATACCTTCTTCAACTGCCGCCCTTGTAGCGTGAAGTGCATCCTCAACCCTTGCCTTCTTTTCTTTCATTTCTATTTCTGTTGCTGCACCAACATTCAACACTGCCACACCACCTGCAAGCTTTGCCAATCTTTCCTGTAATTTTTCCTTGTCATAGTCTGATGTTGTCTCTTCCATCTCATTTCTTATCTGCTGAATTCTTGCCTGCAAATCCGTCTTTTTGCCAGCACCTTCAATTATTGTGGTATTTTCCTTGTCAATTGTAATCCGCTTTGCCTGGCCAAGATCAGAAACCTGGACATTCTCTAATTTTAAACCAATATCCTCGGATATAAGTTTACCATTAGTGAGCACTCCAATATCCTCAAGCATTGCCCTTCTCCGGTCACCATAGCCAGGAGCTTTTACTGCAGCACACTGCAAAGTACCTCTAATCTTATTAACAACCAAGGTTGCAAGTGCTTCACCCTCGATTTCTTCACAGATGAGCAAGATCGGTTTTCCTTTTTGCGCAGTCTTTTCTAAAAGTGGTAAAAGGTCTTTCATTGCACTTATCTTCTTTTCATATAACAGAATATAGGCATCTTCAAGAATACATTCCATTCTATCAGGATTAGTTATAAAATAAGGTGAAAGATAACCACGGTCAAACTGCATTCCTTCGACAACATCTACTGTTGTCTCTATGCCCTTTGCTTCCTCAACAGTAATCACACCATCTTTACCAACTTTGTCCATTGCTTCGGCAATCTTTTCGCCGATTGTCTCATCATTGTTTGCAGAAATAGTGGCGACTTGAGAAATATCCTTTGCTCCTTTAATCGGATCGGAAATTCTTTTCAAACCTTCAATGACTGTCTCTACCGCCTTTTCAATACCTTTCTTAACTTCCATTGCATTTGCACCAGCAGTCACAGTCTTCAGTCCTTCACGGTAGATCGCCTCTGCAAGTATTGTCGCAGTGGTTGTTCCATCACCTGCTACGTCAGAAGTCTTTGATGCAACCTCCTTAACCATCTGCGCACCCATATTTTCGAACCTGTCCTCAAGGTCAATCTCTTTAGCAACGGTCACTCCATCCTTGGTTATCGTAGGTGCTCCAAATTTCTTTTCCAGAACCACGTTTCTTCCTTTTGGACCAAGAGTAATCTTAACTGCATCAGATAATATGTTGACGCCTTTTAAGATCGACCTCCGCGCATCTTCGCTAAATTTAATCTCTTTTGCTGCCATATTTAAATCTCCTTTTGCTTACTTTTCTTTCTCAATAATACCTAAAATATCATCCTCGCGAATGATTAAATACTCTTTGTCAACAAGTTGAATCTCATTACCAGAATACTTACCAAAGAGAATAATATCTCCCTTTTTCACAACGAGTGGAATCTTGTTTCCCTTTTCGTCTCTACGACCATCTCCCACTGCAATTATTTTACCCTGTTGTGGCTTTTCTTTTGCCGTATCAGGGATAATAATACCACCTTTTTTTACTTCCTCTTCAAGTCTTTCCACAAGGATATGATCATGTAGCGGCTTTATTTTCATTTTACCTCCTTCTTTTCTCTATGCCAAAAAACCCTTGCCAATTTCTGTTCATCAGAAAACTTATACTCAACATCACCACCATAAGAGTGATAGAGCATTCGACCGAGATGAACTGCTAAACTTTCCGATGTAGTCTCAACCCTCACACCATCCTTGTCTTCAACAATACCCATAATTCTATCAAGAGGGTTGTGATCAACCTCTTTCTCTTCTTCATTCTTCAACATATTAACAATTTCATCACGTCTTTGATTAAAAAAATCACCACTTATATAAACAATCCCCATTACATAATGGTCTTCTTCTTTTCGACAAGCAGGACACTTATGCTGCTCTACTGCCAAACCTGGATCAAAATCAGACATTCTCTGCCAACGTCGGCGTCTATAAACAAGCCCACAACGCGGACATAATGTCGGCTCTTTATAACCCTTTCTTTGCAAATATGGATCCTGGAGATGGGGTTTTAACCCTCCTCTAATACCTCTATGACCCTTTTGCATATTAATCTCCTTATTTACTTTAGAAACCAATTTTTATTACTTTTACGGCAAAAAGACTCGGTTATGGGCGAAACCCGACTTGAACGGGTGACCTTCTCCTTGTAAGAGAGACGCTCTCGCCATCTGAGCTATTCGCCCTTTAGACACCATATTATATCTAAAAGTTTATTTTTGTCAATATAATACTATTGTTCATTATGAGCATACTTCAGTACGATAATTCTAAAATTCTAAAATTGTCGAATGATCGAACAAACATACACGTAGTCAATCATTAATCAACAAATCTTTTAGATATTTCCAACAGTTGACTTTTAACATATTTTTGGGTATAATAATAATTCTGAAAGGAGGAATTTTTATGCGACGGGTTATAATCATGGGAGCTGCGGGAAGAGATTTTCATAATTTTAATGTTTTTCTCAGGAATAATAATAAATTTAAGGTAGTTGGCTTTACTGCCACCCAGATACCCAATATTGAAAATCGGAAATATCCAAAAGAGCTTGCCGGTAAACTGTATCCACACGGCATACCGATATTTCCAGAAACGCAGTTAACGCGTTTAATTAAAAAATATAAAGTCGATGTTGTCATCTTCTCATATTCAGATATATCACATAATTATGTGATGCATAAAGCATCAGAAGTCATTGCTGCCGGAGCCGACTTCTGGTTGTTAGGATTACAATCTTCTGTGCTGAAGTCCAAACGGAAAGTAATATCAATATGTGCATCGAGAACTGGCGCCGGCAAGAGTCAAACAACACGCAAAGTCTGTGATGTACTACATTCCCTTGGAGTCAAATTTTCAATTATTAGACATCCTATGCCTTATGGAAATTTGAAAAAACAGGTAGTACAAAAATTTTCAACATTAGAAGATTTAGAAACGCATAAATGCACTATTGAAGAAAGAGAAGAATATGAACCTCATATTAGAAACGGAAATACGGTCTTTGCCGGAGTGGATTATGGTTTGATTTTAAGGCAGGCTGAGAAAATTTCAAAGGTTATAGTATGGGACGGCGGGAATAATGATTTACCATTTTACAGATCAGACATACATATTGTAGTAGTTGATCCATTCAGGATTGGTGATGAAAGTACTTTTCACCCTGGTGAGGCGAATATCAGATATGCCGATGTTGTAATTATTAATAAAGTCAATACAGCACCCCGTAAGAAAGTTGCGTCCTTGAAAAAGAATATAAAAAATCTGAATAAACGTGCAATAATAATCGAAGCCGCATCACCGACTTATGTAGATAGACCTGATTTGATAAAAAACAAAAAAGTTATTGTCATTGAGGATGGACCAACCCTAACCCATGGCGGAATGTCATTCGGTGCTGGCGTGGTTGCTGCAAAAAGATTCAAGGCAAAGAAAATTGTCAATCCACGACCATATGTTGTAGGATCAATAAAGCAAGTTTATAAAAAATATCCACAAATCGGCAATATAATACCAGCATTAGGGTATGGCCAGAAGCAAATTAAGGAACTCGAAAAAAGCATCAATAGAATACCAGCAGATTCAATCATTATGGCAACACCTGTTGATTTAAGAAAATTCCTAAAATTTAACAAACCTGCTGTAAAAGTGGATTATGAGTTAAAACAAAAATCAGGACCAAAGCTTGAGCTGCTTCTTAAGAAGCAGCTAAGAATTTAAACAGATGGTTACGGATGCAAAGAGATGAAAATGGAAATCCGTCTAAATCAAATTTTACGGAGTAAAATGAAAGGAGTAATAAGATGGCAAAAAGGTTAGTATATAATTTTGGTGGTAAAAAAGCCCAAGGCTCAGCTAATATGAAAAATGTACTCGGAGGTAAAGGTGCAAACCTTGCCGAAATGACAAATATTGGTGTTCCGGTTCCTCCGGGATTCACTATTTCATCAGATCTTTGTATTGAGTATCTGAGAAGAATGAAATATCCAAAAATCTTAAAACAGGATGTTGAAAAAGGTATCAAAAGAGTGGAAAAACTAATGGAAAAGCTATTTGGTGATAAAAATAATCCACTCCTTTTTTCAGTACGTTCTGGTGCTCGCGCTTCAATGCCAGGAATGATGGATACAATCCTTAATCTCGGGCTCAATGATTCAACAATTAATGGGTTGATTGAGAAAACAGGAGATAAACGATTTGCATATGATTGTTATCGAAGATTTATTCAAATGTATTCAGACATTGTCCTTCAAATCCCAAGGAAAAAATTCGAAAAATTACTTGATATACTAAAAGAGAAAAAAGGTATAAAATATGATATAGAACTTAATGGTGATGATTGGCAAGAGATTGTTAAAAAATTTAAGAAACTCGTTATAGCCGAGAAGAAAAAAGCGTTTCCCGGTGATCCCCGTGAGCAGTTATGGGGTGCGATTGGCGCTGTATTCAATTCCTGGAATACCCCAAGAGCAAAAGAATATCGCCGAATCTACAAAATCCCTGACGACTGGGGAACAGCAGTAAATATCCAGGCTATGGTATTTGGTAATATGGGTAAAAAATCAGCAACAGGGGTAGTATTTACACGTAATCCGGCAACTGGTGAAAATAAGATATACGGTGAATTTCTTCAGAATGCTCAAGGTGAAGATGTTGTTGCTGGCATTAGAACACCCTGGAAGATTATCGAACTGAAAAAAATAATTCCAGACGCATATAATAAATTGGCGAACATTTTAAAGAAACTCGAAAATCACTACCGAGACCTACAGGATGTGGAATTTACTGTAGAACAAGGCAGGCTGTGGATACTTCAAACTCGAGCCGGTAAAAGAACCGCTCTTGCAAATATTAAAATTGCCGTGGATATGACAATGCAGAAACTTATAAAAAAAGAAGAGGCAGTGCTACGTGTAAGCCCAGACGAATTAAACCAGGTTCTACATCCTATGATAGATCCAACAGTCAAGTATGAAACTATTGCTACAGGTTTACCTGCATCACCAGGTGCGGCAGTCGGTAAAGTCGTTTTTGACCCTGAAGAAGCAGTAAATGAGGCGAAAGATGGAAAAAGTGTTATACTGGTCAGACTCGAAACATCAGCCGATGATATTCATGGTATGGAAGCAGCAAAAGGCCTTCTCACAGCACGCGGTGGCATGACATCTCATGCTGCAGTTGTTGCCCGAGGAATGGGTAAACCCTGTATAGTAGGATGCGAAGAAATCAGTATAGATATGAACGCAAAAACATTTACTGCAGGTGGTGTCACGGTTAAGAAAGACGACATTATCAGCATTGACGGAACCGAAGGAAAAGTGATTCTGGGTAAAACAAAACTGATTAAGCCAGAAATGACAAAAGATGTCATCCAGTTATTAAAATGGGCAGATTCGTTTAGAAGACTTGGGGTCAGAACAAATGCGGATAGGCCAAAGGATGCAAAGATTGCCAGAAATTATGGTGCAGAGGGTATTGGACTCTGCAGAACTGAGCATATGTTTTTCAAACCTGAACGAGTTGCCGCAGTACGTGAGATGATTGTGGCTCAGAATGAAAACGGAAGAAGAAAGGCACTTGCAAAACTGCTGCCTATGCAGCGTGACGATTTTATTGGCATATTCAAAGTCATGCATGGATTACCAGTAATAATAAGAACACTTGATCCACCTCTTCATGAATTTTTACCGAAGGATGATGAATCGATAAAAGAACTTGCACAGGAAATGAATATCTCTTTTTCCAATCTGAAAAAGATCGTTGTTTCATTACATGAATCAAACCCAATGCTTGGTCACCGTGGATGCCGACTTGGTATTACTTATCCAGAAATCACTGAAATGCAAGCAAGAGCTGTCTTTGAAGCGGCGTGTGAGGTTACTAAAATGGGTATAAAAGTCATACCTGAAGTGATGATCCCAGTAGTTATGGAAGCAAAGGAGTTAGCAAATCAAAGAAAGATTGTTGATAAAATAGCCAAAGAAACCATTAATAAATATGGTGTAAGATTAAAGTATATGATCGGAACAATGATTGAAATACCACGCGCTGCTTTAACTGCAGACGAAGTTGCTAAAGCAGCAGATTTCTTCTCATATGGTACAAACGATATGACCCAGACAACACTCGGATTTTCGCGTGATGATGTTGCAAAGTTTGTGCCAAAATATATTGAACTTGGACTCCTACAAGACGACCCATTCAAAACGATCGATATTAATGGTGTTGGCAAGTTACTTGAAATAGGTATTAAACTGGGCAGAAAAACTAATCCAAAACTTGAAATCGGAATTTGCGGCGAGCATGGTGGTGACCCTAACTCAATACATTTCTGCCACAAGATTGGCATGGATTATGTTTCCTGTTCACCATATCGAGTACCGATAGCAAGACTATCAGCCGCCCATGCAGCATTAGCAGATAAATCTAAGAAGAAGAGAATAGCAGCGACAGTATAATACAATTTTATGTGTGGGAATGGGCTTC
>SOIY01000025.1 GCA_004376785.1 Candidatus Stahliibacteriota bacterium
TTTAGGATTTAATATTCTCATTCTTCTCCTTTTAGGCTATCTGTCTCAGCCTCTACAGAAATAGGTGCTGTTCCTGCTTCACCTAACAATTTTTGGCAAATTTCAATATTGTGGCGGGCATTCTCAATGTATTGTGAATTAGAACAGGAATCAACAACCGACTTAAAATTGACTAATGCTTCACCATATTCCTTTAAATTATAGTATGCTGTTCCAAGATTAAAATATACAGCATCCTTTTGTTTTCCTTTAGGGAAATAGAATAAATATCGTTTATATAACTCTGTAGCCTTGTTCCAATTCTTAGTCTTATCTGCAGATTCAGCAGCTAAAAGCAGGGCATCAGGCGCATAAGAAGAATTTGGGAAATTCACTACAACTTTCAGGAATTCATCAATTGCTTTTTCATAATCTTCCTCATCAAAATACTTATGAGCAATCTGGTATTGTCCATCAGCAGCAAGTTCGCTATGCGAAAACTTATCCACAAATAACTGCATTTCATCCATAGATTCAAGTCCTTTTCGATAATAGCACATCTCCATACTCTTTCGTGCACTTGCTGCCTCTTCTGAGGTAGGAAAGAGATCTAAGTATTTCTGAAATTCCCTGATTGCATCATCAAAACTTTGCTCATTATAATAACTCTGACCAATTGCCAGTTGAGAAGAACGTGCATATTCATTTAAAGGATGATTTTCCACTACCCATCTAAATAATGCCCGGGACTTATCGTACTCAAATGCCTTAAAGTATGTATCACTGGCTCGAAAACCGGCTTCAGCTGATTTCTCAGCCATAGGATAGGTACCAACAGCTTTTTCCCAGGATTCGATTGCCTGCCCATAGTATTCAAGATTATAATAACACATACCTGCATAAAATAGTGCGGGAACTGCACATCTCTCATCCTTTGGGTAGGTATTATTTAGCACTTCAAAGGTATCCAAAGCTGCTATATATTCTGCTTGGTTGAAATGTGTATAACCGATCCCAAGATAAATAGCAATAACAAGTGAAGAATCATCAAATGGTGTCTGGCTCATACTACTAAAAATTTCAAGGGCATTCTTTTGACGGTCCTGATTATATATTGAGTAAGCAAGTCCTACTTTTGCGTAAGGTGTGATCTCAAGACCGAAAAATTCTTTTGTAACTCTCAAATACAATTTCTCGGCATCAGAGAAATTATCTTTATTATAGTATGCCTCAGCAAGAAAATATAAAGTTCTACCTCGCCAGGGACTTTTCTTTTCAGGAAAATCTTTGATATATCGGCTACCAAATGTTATGGTGTGATCGTACTGTTTCAATTTATTTAATGAACATAAAAGCATTGATGCAGCAGGTTCACTTAGAGATGAATTTGGATAATATTGTAGAATTAATTCGAAATACTCTGCACTATGAAAGTAATCACCCTTTTGGAAATATATCATGCCAGTAAGATACTCACCAACGCTGGACAGCTCACCGGATGAAAACATCGTTGCTAATTGTGACGCTGAGACCAATGCCCGTGCAGTATCACTAGAGGCGATAAGTGCATTGGTTAGCTGTAAATTAGCAAATGTGGCAATCTGCGTATTTGGATAATTTGCTCTCACCCTCTGAAAGGCACTGACCGCACCCAGCCCATCCATTAAATTCATTCTACATATACCGAGGAAATAACTGCTGTGGGCAGCAAGAAGATTATCCTGATGTCGGGTCAAAGGCAGTAAATGCTCTGATGCTCCGGCATAATCGCCTGAATGTATTAATGAAGCAGCGAGGAAGTAATGTGCATAATCACTTAGCGGTGATTTCAGGTAATTCAGTATAAAATCCTGAAATTTGATTCTTGCACCATCAAAATCCTTATTATAGAAAAGCGCTTCAGCTCGCGAAAATTCGGCAAGTTCTGCAATTGGGGTATTAGGCGCTTCGTCTAAGATTTCTTTAAAAACACTAATAGCTCGAAGAGGGTCACCAAGTCGGGAAAGTGACTTCGCGTAGTAAAATTTTGCCTCCAAAAGAACATTTCCTGCTAACTTTTCTTTTGCTTCTTCATAACTACCGCGAAAATAATAGAGCACGCCCAATGCAAAGTTTGCCCGTGCTTCTTGTTGATAAGCAGGATTCTTTAAAAGGTTTTGTAAAACTTCTTCTGCCTCTGTAAAATTATTCTGCAATATATCGATTAAACCAACTGCAAAAAGGCATTCAGGTTCGAGATAATCAATATTTTTCTTCCTCAAGATCTTTTCAAAATTCTTTTTGGCTCTTTGATAATCATTAAGATTGAAATAACATTCTGCTAATCGAAACCTAATCTCATCTACAAATTCACTGCCTGAGTACTTACCGAGCATTGCATTGAAGTAATCTGCTGCATCTCTATAATTCTCCTGGAGGAAAAGTTGGTGCCCAATTTCATAATCAGTAACCAACTGCGGATAATCTAAGGCAAACAAAAATGCAATTAAAATTATCATATTAATCCTTTCTCTGTGTTCATCTGCGGTATTTTTTTATCTGCGCCATCTGCGTCTTTATTCTTGTGGCAAGAATTCAATTTCGCCCTCAGGACCCAAGGTCGTAATTCTGGTCAGAAAATCACTGAACTCAATCGTCTCGCCAATTTCATCAACCAATAAAATCTCGTAATAGTATTTTCCATCAGCTGAAACTCGACCAATATCATCAAGACCATCCCAGGACAGTCTCAAAGGTGGTGCATCCCAACCTGAAAATGTTCTCACAAGTTCACCATATTGATTTTTTATCAAAAGCTGCCAGCGTTCAATCTTTCGTTTTGTATTGTAGTGCACATCAAGCCAGGCGATATTCTCCTTTCGTCCTGGGGATGGTGAAAACTGCTTTGGCGAAGCATCAACCCATGTTCTAAAACCTAAAAAATTAACAACAATCCCAATCTTATGGCGATGTGGCAATAAATAACTTGAGGCATAATGTAATTCTATAGCATAGTCAATACCAAGAGAAAATTTATTCCAGTCCTTGTTCACTCCCACACCAAAACTTACACAATTTCTATCAACGCCCCCGCGCAAAGCTAAAGTTGGATACACCGGTATAAATTCCAAACCTACATGATATTCGGGTGATGTGTACTCTAACATAGTTTTTACCAGATCTACGGCTATAGTTATTCTATCTTGATATAGTTTTACGCCAACTCCACTTCTTAATGTGATGGGAACTTCGTCAGTTTCGTTATTATGCTTAAGTTTTGGCCCTAATATATTCTGACATATCATACCAAAAGTGAATTTGCCACGCGGGAATAAAAACAGACCTACATCTCCGCCCATTCCTATAGTACCATACTGTGCAATTTTACTCGTCATTAGCTTTAGATTTGCACCGAAACCGATCGGTCTGAACGGCTGAAAAGCATAAGAAAAAGTAAAACAGTTTTGCGTAACCCCGAATGTGCCCAAATAATTTCCACTGGCATCCCGGGAATCAATGTCATTAGAACCTAAATAAATCATACTAAAACCGAATGAACCGTATTTTCTGGTCGGCAGTGCATAACCAAAATAGCCAAGTTGTGCGCCATAAGCTGGAAGGTATGACGTTTTGATATTGTGTGATAAAAGTTGTGTTAAACCGGCTGGATTGTAGTATGCAGCCTCCTGATCATCAGCGAGCCCAGTAAACGCCTTGCCCATAGCTATGGTACGGGGACTCATACCGTAATTCAGTAATGCACCTGGTATACCACCGTCTTGAGCATTCAAGAAAGTTAAAGGTAAAAAGG
>SOIY01000234.1 GCA_004376785.1 Candidatus Stahliibacteriota bacterium
GCACTGCTGCGCTCGAGGCATTTGACCAGGCATTCAAATCAGTAGACCGCGCAGGGACATTACTCCTTTTTGCACCAACCGCGCCAGAAACGCGAGTTCCTTTGCCACTCTTTGATGTCTATTTCAAAGGGGTTAAGATTGTCTTTTCCTATGCTGCGGTCACCCAGGATATTGAAGAAGCAATTAATTTACTAAAAAATAAAGAAATCAATGTAAATGATATGATAACCCATCGTTTTGGGCTATCAAATATTCAAAAAGGATTTGATCTTGTTGCCAAGGCGGACAAATCAATAAAGGTCATTATCGAACCGCACAAATAAATAATCGTATTCGTTTGTAATTTGTCATTTATCTCTTGCTTCTATCATCTTGTCTCTTGGAACTTGGTACACAAAATATCCAATATTCTGTTAATTTGGCATTTGGTCTTTGGAATTAGGATTTCATTTGGCATTTGACATTTGTAATTTGTCATTTATAATATTACGTATTCGTATTTCGTAAATCGTATTCGTACACACATCTGCCTTTTATTGCCTTAATTTGCCTCAAATTGCCTTGAATTGCCCTATATTTATTCCAATCTTTTATTCTGCCGTCTGCTCGCCCTTTGCCATTAATTTTTTCAAAAGATACCCTGTCATAACCTTATTCAGGTGGTCAAAATCAGTACATCCGATCAGATCACTACCTTTAATATCTGTGTAGTAAAGCTCTTCAGAATCTGTATGTTTCTTTTCCACTTTGATTTTATATTCGGCATCAAACGGAGTCATAAATTGTTTGATTGGTATATCAAATATTCCTTTTTCCGAATACTGAGATATTAGATAATCAATATTTCTTCGGTTTTGAGCAAGATGTTCAATCTCCTTTTCTATTTCACCTCTTGAACTTGTAGTTTTTCCCCACATATATTGGATGTCTATGGGTCTTTTAATCTCTTTTAGCTTATCACTACCTTTTTTAAGAATTCCCTCAAGTACTGAAATGGCTTTTTGAATCCCATCCTTTGCCTCGAATAAACACGAAAGATACGCTTCTATAACCTGAAAAGATGGCATCTTTTCTAAGTTTTCATAGTATAACTGACCATAGGGTTTGCAAAATGGACCTTTGTCCAAGTCCTCTATTGAATCAAGCATCATTTTTAAATCTCCTATCTCACAAATGCCTTTCTGCCAGCATAAATCGCACTATCTTTTAATTCTTCTTCAATTCTCATAAGCTGGTTATATTTTTCTACCCTTTCTCCGCGGCACGGTGCGCCTGTTTTTAAAGCACCTGTTCTCATTGCAACCACAAAATCTGAAATAAAGGAATCTACTGTTTCTCCACTTCTGTGGGAAACGACTGCTCCCCATTTAACTTTTTGAGCCATCTTTACTGCAGCAATCGTCTCGGTAACCGTACCGATTTGATTCAGTTTTATTAAAACTGCGTTCGCTATATTTTCTTTGATGCCCCTTTCTATACGTTCAACATTAGTTACAAAAATATCATCGCCAACAAGTTCTATTTTATCTCCGAGTTTGCTGTTCAGTATTTTCCATCCATCCCAATCATCTTCTGCTAATCCGTCTTCTATTGATACAATAGGATATTTATCAACAAGAGAAGCAAATCTTTCTACCATCTCCTCTGAATTTAGCTCGCTCTTTTCTGTCCTGAGTATGTATTTCCCATTTTCATAAAAACTGCTTGATGCTGTATCGAGTGCAATTCCGATATCATTTCCTGGTTTGTATCCGGCTTTTTCAATCGCTGCAATAATAAGCTGCAATGGTTCTTCGTTCGAAGATACATCAATTACAAAACCACCTTCATCACCAACACTTGTGTTAAGTCCTTTTTCTTTTAGAATTTTTTTCAAGGTTTGATATGTTTCACTCCCCCATCTCATTGCCTCTCTGAAATTATTCGCGCCATAAGGAGCAATCATATATTCTTGAAAATCAGGTCCCTGCCAGTTTGCATGGACACCACCATTAAGAACATTCATCATAGGAACAGGCAATAGCACTGCCTCAGAACCGCCAAGAGATTTATATAATGGGATAGCCTGCGCAAGTGCTGCAGCACGGGCGATTGCCATGGAAATACCCAGTATTGCATTTGCACCAAATTTCATTTTATTTGGTGTACTGTCCAACTTAATCATAAACTGATCCAGATTTTCCTGCTCTATCACATCCTTTCCAATTAATTCAGGAGCAATCATTTTATTAACATTATGAACAGCCTTTAAAACTCCCTTACCACCATATCTCTTTGCATCTTTATCTCTTAATTCAAGGGCTTCATGGATTCCAGTAGATGCCCCTGATGGAACTGCCGCGCTTGCTTTTAATCCTGAATTCAACTCAATTTCTACTTCCACAGTCGGATTGCCACGAGAATCAAGTATTTCTCTAGCTACTGTTGTTTTTATTTTTGTATCCATAATATTCTGTCTCCTTTAGCTTGTAAATAATTATGTTGATATATCTATTTTATGGAAAAGTTTGAATCTGTCAACAAGACGATTTTCATAACGCTAACTTAAATCTACTCTAACTGCCTATAAACTATGTTGAATATATTAAAATTAAGTGAGGATTTCGCTCAACTCCAATCATTGTAATTCTCACAACTTTTAAGGTTTTACATCCCAGGGCATAGGTTTTTTAAACTTTACAGTAAGTGCAATACCCGGACAATTTTTAAAACATTCCAAACAACGTATGCATTCTTTTTGATTCGGGTTATCATAAACATTAATATCCATTGGACAAACTATGGCGCAAATACCGCAGTTTGGTTGTTTACACTTTTCTTTGTCAATTTTCAAATGGACTAAGGAAAATCTGTTAAAGACTGAATAGATTGCTCCTATTGGACATAATACACGACAGAAAAACCTCTTTATCAAAATTGAGAACACTATTACACCAATTAGGATTGCTGCTTTTGTCCAGAATAGCCAACCGACCAGAGCTCTTATATCGCCGGTTTTATCTGCTAAGACAAGTGGTATGCCTGCCTCTATAATACCTGCCGGACACAATTTACAAAACCACGGCTCCAGAGTGATCCAGGAAATTATCCCTGCAACACCGATTAAAACAGCATACTTAATATAGGTCATCCAATTTGGTAATTTCAATTTCACTGTTTTTATCTTATTCAAGAGATCCTGAAACAAACCAAATGGACAAAGCCAACCACATGCCATCCTGCCTACTAACATTCCAATAGCACCGAAGAAACCAACAATATAAAAGGGAAAAAGATGAAGATTGAAAAAGTGCTGTAACCCGCCTATTGGGCAAGAAAATAGTGAAAGAGGACATCCCCAACAATTAAGAATAGGCACACAACCTCTTTTTAATACACCTTGATAAATAAAACCGGTCCAAAAGGTAGGAATATAGCCCAGCTGGATAATCGAGGCAATGATCTGACCGATACGATGATGTTTTATTTTACGGCGTTTATTCTTCATTGCTGTAATCCCATACAGGATAAACACATCACTGAACCAACAGTTTCGATCTCCTCAAAATCACCGAGCACACCGCCGTAGATGATGCCGGCTACAAATACAACAGTAAAAATGATAATTAATATCAGTTTTTTCATCTTCTTCTCCTGTTCATAAAATCGCAGAAAAAAACAAACCTATCATTGTTCTCCCATTCTCCTTGTCTCCGTTTCTCCCATTCTTCCTATTATCTGTGTAATCAAGAATGTAGTTTTTTAAACACATTATCAAAACATACTG
>SOIY01000100.1 GCA_004376785.1 Candidatus Stahliibacteriota bacterium
GGTATTACTGCGACGATAGTGAGCCAAAGATTGATTTTAATAAGAAAGAATAGAGTAATTAAAAGAATAATGATTCCTTCAATTGGGCGGAAAACTCCTGAGCAGGAAAACCAGGATAATTCCCTTAAATCATGGTCGAGCCGCTGCAAAACATCACCAGCTGGAAAAGAGTTTGTGAAAGAATGACCTTTTTTCAGAATTTTTGAGAAGATATCTGTTCTTTCTTTAATCAAAAAAAGTTCATTTGTCCTTCCCCGACAAAGGGGGAGAAGTGTATTAAACAAAGCACGGAAGATACCAAGTATGCCAAGAATTAATACGTATTTAATAAGATCGCGCCCGGCAAAATTGGCTCTTATACCATCAATTATGTCTTTTAGTATATAAGGAAATAGAAGTGTAATAATAGTATTTGTAAGGCTGAAGACAATTAAGAATGTCAGCCATAATTTCTTCTTTTTCCAAAAGTTAATTACTGATTTCATCTTGCCTCGCTTAAATACTGTAAATTGTATAATTTGTAGTAATAACCTTTTTTAACTATTAGGTCTGTATGTGTACCTTGTTCAATCAATTTTCCTTTATGAATAACAAGAATTCGGTCTGCTAATCTTGTTGTTGTAAGTCGGTGAGCAATGATGATAGCGGTGCGATTCTTTAAGAGTTCTTTCATCCCTTCCTGAATCAATCGTTCGCTCTGAGGATCAACCGATGAAGTCGCTTCGTCAAGGATAAGGATTTCAGGGTCAAAGACTAATGCCCTTGCATAAGAAAGGAGTTGTCTTTCACCAAAAGAAAGGTTTATACCCTGTTCAATGATGTTAGTATTGTATTCATCAGGTAATTTGGTAATTCGATTATGCATATGTGCCCGTTTTGCTGCCTCATAGACCTTTTCGACTGGAATCTGTTTATCAAACAGACGTAAATTTTCAAGTATTGAACCAGGGAAAAGGATTACATCCTGCGGTACAAATCCGATCTTTGAACGGAGTGAATTGCGGTCAATATCAGTAATTTTGAGGTTATCGATAAAAATATTTCCTTTTTGGGGAGTATAGAATTTCAAAAGGAGTGAGACAATCGAAGTTTTACCACCACCGGTTTCACCAACCAGGGCAATGCGTTCACCCTTTTTGATTTTGAAGTTTAAATTCTGCAATACCCATTTCCCCTCTTCATAAAAGAAACCGAGATCTTTAAATTCAATATTCCGTTTAAAACTTCTAACAATCTTTTTCTCTTCCTTTTTTCCTTCTCTATTTTTTGATAAAATATGGAAAACCCGTTCGGCTGATGCAAATGCACGTTCAATAACATTCACCTGGTCAGAAAGGCCGCGCAGAGGTTCAAAAAGTCGTGTAATGTAGCTTATGAATAAGAATATTGAACCGATAGTAATCATTCCCTTTAATGCCCACATCCCGCCGACGCCGAGGATAAGAATAATACCTATGACCTCACCAATATCAACAAAGAACCAGATTCGATACCAAAATACTAATGCCTTTATTTCTATATCATATTTTTCTCTACCGATATTGTTAATCTTTGAGACAAAATTTGTTTCCTGTCTGAACACTTGAACAATGGATAATCCTCTAAGTGTTTCAATGATGAAACTATTTATTTCAGCGATTTTTTTTCTGAGGGCTAAATAAACTGGGCGAACATTCTGTTCAAACCGCCAGAATATATATAAGAATAATGGAAGCATGATTAAGATTAAAAGATAGAGGCGTAAATTTATGATCATCATTACTATAGACATTCCTATTATAAGGGTAAGACTTCGGATAAGAACAACTGCAGTTGATGAGAAGAGGAACTTTAATGTTTCTGTATCACTGTCAACTCGGGATATCAGCCTGCCTACAGGATTTTTGTCAAAGTATGTTACTGGCATATTTAGCAATTGCTCAAAGAGATCTGATTTCAAATCCGCAATTGCTTTTTCGCCAACTGTCATTATCTCAATCTGCTGTAAATACCTAACCAGAATAACGAATATCTGTATTACTAAATACAGAAGCGCGATGATCAACAGTCCATGGATATTCTTTTGCGGGATTTCGATATCGATTACATGTCTAATTAATAAAGGACCAATAAGGGCTAAAAGAGTAGAGGAGAGGAGTAATATAGAAGCAATGATTATCTTCTTTAAGTACTTCCTGAAATAAGGTATCAATTTTTTTATGATACGCCAGTTTCTTTTTGATACCTTTTCTTCTTCTTCGCTAATTAATTCATCATCATGCCAGTGCATAAATTGTATTATCTACATAAATTATTGTTTGTCAATCACTCCCTCTTAAAGGGGAAGGATTTGCAATAGTTGAGATAGTTTATCTATTTCATAGTCAGGTACAATATTTGTTTTACTTTTTTTCTACTCACTCTTCCAGTTGAACCAAACTGTTTTCATCCCGACTGCCTTTGCTCCTGCAATATCAGTTTCAAGCAGGTCGCCAATGTGTATGGTTTCCAGTGCTCTAACCTTTAATTTCTCAAGGGCTTTGCTGAAGACTATAGGTGAAAAATAATTCTTGACATTATCCATTATTTATATATAGTTATAGTAGAAATACTGCTTCACGCGGATTTCTTAAGAAAGGAGGTATTATGAATAGATACGTAATGGTGGCCTTAGGTCTCTTTGTTGGCCTCGGGCTAATGAGTACTGTTTTTGCAGCAGAGCGTGTTGTAGTCTGTGAATTTGCATACTCTGAGACTTGAGGCTCATGTAATTCAGCCAGTGGTACACTGGCTCAAATCGCAATAAACAATCCCGGAAGAGTCGCTGTCGTTGAAATGCATGTTAGTTCTAACGGTTATGGCATGTATTTGTATGAAGCCCGGCAGCGTTGGTTTTCGTATCCACCACCATATTATTTAGGAGGTTCCTGGTATTGGGCCACGCCTTGGCTCTGGTATGACGGAGACCCTCATGGTAGTTATACCTATTCTCAGTGGGAAAGCAAGATCACGACCCGTATGGCTATACCTGCATCCGTAACAGTAAACATGTGGGGTGACTACAACGCCTCAAGTATGACTGGAACAATATATGCCCAATTCCGGAATGACTCTACAGAGACACTCAATGGTCACGTACTCTTTGTTATCACCGAAGATAGTATATATACATATCCTCCTGTTCCCAACGGCGATATTTGGCATAATTATGTCGCGCGAGATTATTTGCCGAACTATACTGGTACGCTTGTGAGTATCCCGGCTGGCGATTCTGTGACTGTGAGCGAGGATTTCACTATTGATTCAGAGTGGAACCGATACAAGCTCACGTTTGTCACCTGGTTTCAGGATACTGTCTATCAGCCGGATACAGTAAAGGAAATATGGCAGGGTGGTATGATAGACTTCAGTGTGTTCGGGATTGAAGAAGTGCCTGGTGAGGATATTTCTCTTCAAAAAGTACTTGCCGCACCCAACCCCTGCGTCAGTGGCACGAACTTTTCTTTCAATTTACCGGCAGGGAGCGAATACAAGATCGATATCTTTGATGTTATTGGTCGTCATGTCAAGACGTTAAGCGGATTATCTTCAGGAAATCAGGAAGTGGTTGCATGGAATCTTAAAGATGATAGAGGTTTCGTAGTTAGTGCTGGTGTTTACTTATTCCGGTTTGAGAGCAACGTGGTAAATACGAACGGTAAGATAGTAGTCAGGTAATTTATTATCAGCCCCGCATTTTCATGAAAGTGC
>SOIY01000009.1 GCA_004376785.1 Candidatus Stahliibacteriota bacterium
GTTATTCTTGCGCCGGAGGCTTGTAAAATATCGCGGGTGTGGTTGTCTGAGGTCAGGTATATTACCTGATTGCCATCTTCAATAAATTTCTTTATAAGATCGACGAGTTTTTGGCGGCGCGACCAATCGGCAAATATAAAGGCGTCATCCAGGATTAGAAAACTGCCTTTAGGAAAGATGTGTTTTAGTGCCGCTAATCTGAAGCATAGAAGGAGCTGGTCCTTTGCACCGCTGCTCAGATCATCAGCTTTAAATTTTCTACCGCTTTTTTCTTTTACAACAAAATTTTTATTCTTGATTTCTACTTCATCATAGCGGTCTGTAATAGATTCAAAATATTCGCTTAGGCTATCATTGCCTGTGATTATATCATGGATAAATTCATCCAGTTCACTGCTCATTTTTTTGAATATCTCACGCACAGCCAGTGCTGCCTTTTTTTCCATGGTGTAATTTTCCAATGTTTTTTGTAAGCGATCATATTGAATAAATGCAGAGCGGTCATCAGTGATATTAAATTTAGTTTGCTCCACCTCTTTGAAGATTTTAATTTCCCTTGTTAATTCATTAATTCTTTCCTGTATCTTTTGCGCTTCATTCTTTAAATCTCTTTCTGAAATGATGTCTGGTTCTTTTTCAGGGCGCCTTGCTCTCATTTCCTTTATTATTCTCTCCCATTTTTTATCGTCTCTTTCAGAGAGCATGCCGGAAATTTTTCCATCCAGTTTGCTAAACTCAGTTTCAATTTTTCTTTTTTTATTTATTTTCTCTTTCAAATCAGATAATTCAGCAATGCCTGTTTTATTTCGTAGGTCAGAAATTCCTTTTTCAATATTTGCAACTGTTTCTTCTTTTGAAAGATGATCAATGTGTTTTGTTTTTTCGGTTAATAAAGTTTTCTTTTCAATTGTCATTTTTTCCATTGTTTCAATTTTATGTGCCAGTTCAGTAAAACTGGATATGTCCGGGAATAATTTTTGTGCTTTAGTTAACCACTTATTTTTCTCAATAAACATTTTTCTAATTTTTTTTCTTTTATACAAAAAGTAAATTAATAATACACAGCTAAATATAAGAATTCCACCTGCCGGGATTTTGGGAATAGGTAAGAAAAAAGAAAGAATAAAAATTAATGTTACAGCCGACATAAACAAAAGAGGAAAGATGATTGACGGCACTTTCACCTCTGCCTGCGCTTTAGCAATGCGTGATTTGAAATCTTCAAGTTCAATAATCTTTTCCTTATTTTTTAACTCATTAATTTCCTTTTCCAGGTTTTTTGTCTCTGTTTTTACCTCTTTAAGTTTGATCTCATCTTTTAACCGCGATTTTTTCTCGGCTTCTAATTCCTGCCATTGTGTTACATATTTATATTTATACCGGGCATATTCCTGAAGATGCGTTTTCTTTTCCAGGTATGTATTATATAGATTCGAGATTTCTTGATAATTTTTATAGTTTTTATAATCTACAATTTGCTTTAGCTCTTTTTTTAATTTGTCATTTTTTTCTGAAAGGTGTGCCAGTTCTGTTTCTTTTTTTTCTATTTCGCCGATCCTTTTTAGATACATTGCCAGCTCATCTTTGCGTCTTTGTTCACTTGCAATAAGAGTCTGTTTTTCTTTTTTCCACTCTGCTTTCTTTGGGCTTAGACCTACTGCCTCAAATATTTTGTCATCCAATTTTGTAAGAGGCACACCCTTTCCAACCCTACTAAGCAATGCCTTGATCCCATCCCAGAAACTTGCTTCATCTTTGGCAACATAGATTGAGGATTCTGATGCCTGTACGTACAGGAGATTGGCGATATCGCCTGAAGGCAATTCAATATTTTTCTTTTTTGCGGGGAGTGTATATAAGATTTCGTCTTCTTCTATTTGGACAATCGTATTTTCTGGCTTGCCGTATCTTAAAGGTGTAGGACTTCTTTTAAATAAAACATAGGTCAGTGCCTCAACAATTGCGGTTTTGCCTGATTCATTTAACCCAAATATAAGTTCAAAATTTTCCGGGGTAATAGTAAGATTTTTTATTGGACCGTAGTCCTGAATAGTGATTTTCTTTATTCTCATTTCAGAATATCACTGAAAATTGGAAAGGCGATTTCGAAAACCTTGGTCCGCAATCTATTATCTAATTCCATGGTCTTTTGCACAAAGTTTTTGACCATTCGATTTTGTATAATGCGATCCCATGACTGGATATCAATTGTTATCTGCATATTTTCAAATTTCTTAGTGAATTTTTTATCTATTTCATCAATTTTATTTTTAAAATCTTTATCTTTTTCTCCAATAAATCCATTTATAATAATATTGGGCATGATATTGGTAACATCAAGATTTGCTAAGTGGGATTCGATTTCGTTTAAAATTTCTTCTTCATTTCCAGGAAAGACAAACAACTCTTTTCTTAACCAGTAGGGTGAAATATCAATCATTATCCGTTCTAGTTCGAGATTTTTTTTATCAATATTGATTAAATAAAAATATCTTTTATCTTCACATTTTGTATCGAGTGCAATTGGAGAACCAGGATATACAACCTTTGTGTTTTTATAATCTTTTTCAATACTATGGGAATGCAAATGTCCCATTGCTATATAACGTGCTAAATTCTCCAGGTTTGTTGGATAGACAGGCATATATTCTGTTTCTTTGTCATCGAGCATAGAAAAGATAAACGAACTGTCATATAAGGTGCCATGCGCAAGTAAAATATCAATTTCACCAGGGATATTTTTCACGCATTCGCTAAATTTTTTATTCTGGTAGGGGATACCACAGATCGTGAGTCCATTAAGCTCAATAATTTCAAAAGGCATTTGAGTTAATTGGATAACATTCTTGCCATAGTCATAATCATGACTAAAGGATTCAGCATCATGGTTACCAGGGATTATTAAAAATGTCGTATTTGTACTGTTAAAGATTTTTTTAAGTTCTGGTCTTAGTACTGTGGCATCAGTATCAGATTCAAATAAATCGCCTGCTATTATGAAATAATCTATGTTTAATTCGTTAGCTTTTTTTATCAACCATTTCAGGACATTTGTTCTTTTCTCTTCTCCTTTTTTAAGATGTAGGTCTGCAGTATGAAGGAAATTCATGTCTTAATACTTTTTATTAAAATAGTCTTCCAGGATTTTACTATGGTCAAAGGCGATCTGGTCAGGTAAGTTACCCTTTGTGAATATACCAATATCAGCGGCATCGTCATCAGCCTTGGGTATACCTTTTGCCCTGGCATTAAATACTACAGAAATCGTGTGATGTCTTGGGTCCCGGTCAGGTGCAGAATAGGTGTGGAATTGCTTTAAATTCTCAATATCAAGGCCTGTTTCTTCTTTAGCCTCTCTTTTTGCAGCATGCTCAGCAGATTCTCCATAATCAATAAATCCGCCAGGTATTGCCCAGCCAAAAGGTGGATTTTTTCTTTTGATAAGAATAATACCCCCTGAAATTTCAATTATTATATCTACTGTTGGAATTGGATTACGATGCTGCATAATCTTTATTATAGGCAATTTTATTGATAAATCAATACTTGACAGGGCATAAATTTTAAGTATGCTGTAAATAGCTATGCATAGCACGACTTTTAGATTTAAGTCCCCAAGATTAAATACATTATTTTATTTTCAGTTTCTAAAAACAGGATGGAGGTAAAATGAAAAGATTAATTATGGTGGTTTTTATTATTTTCGGTTTTGGTTTTTCCCAG
>SOIY01000081.1 GCA_004376785.1 Candidatus Stahliibacteriota bacterium
GAAAAGAAAAGTGCGCCCAAACGATCCAGGATCGTTATATTGACTTCTGTTTTATGTCTGATATTCGGCATCGTAGGTGCATTTGTCCTGGAATCATTCGAAAAAATTAAAACATATCCAGATCGTCATAAGAAGTGGTTGGACATCTGGAAAAAGATTCGTTCCGATGTTCGATTGGCTAAGACCTTCATCTCCAAGATACTGCGCATCAAGAAAAAAATAGGCTAATCACATAAGCTGTAAACTGCCATATACTCTACGATGACAGCGCTCCATTTTTTCCTTTACCTAACGTCCATTCTTCAAAACCCGCACATAGCTGAAACTTCGCATGAGTTTTTTCTAAAGAATAGCTACATGCAAATCGGTATTTCCAAAACTGATGGGTTAATTACGAAAATTGTGCTGGGAACTAATAATATACTTGATGGTGCATGTTCTGTATCTTATAGAAAACAAACCAATGCGACCCATCAGATTGTGCTATCAGCTACCAGACCAGTATTGGATGACGAATTTGCGTCAATCGAATTTGTGACTGAATGCGATAAGAAAATCATCGTCCACCGCTATACAATTGATACAATCGCACTGCGATGGGAAGTCAATATAAAGTGTGATACAAAAAGTGATCATGAAGGATATGTTGCCTTCTCTCTGCCGATAGTCAAAAACCTCGAAAAAATCTTCCCTTATACGCACTGTGGACCGTTCGAGTCGAAAGAAATTGATGAAATAACGCTGACCTATCGCCAGGATCTATACATTCCTATGATTACTGGATATTCTCAGAACTATGGTCTGAGTATTGTGGCACCCTTTGAACTTCCAAAACCAAAACTTCAATTTGTGATTAACAAACAGAATTACATCGTTTCATTTCATCATTTACGACCGGGATCAAACAAAGATGTTAATGCTGCAATTTATATTGTCCCTCATGGAGGTGATTGGCGCCCTTGCCTTGATTTTGTGTTGAAGAGATATCCTGAATATTTCTACCCGGCAAATCCCCAAAAACTTCAGTGGGGGTGGTATTATCTTTCTTATCCAGATGTCAATGAAACACAAATTAAATCCTTCCACGATCGCCACGTGGAATGGATTGAATTCACTGCATTCTACCCATTCTATGGTCTTTACATTCCCTCTGTGCGCGATTGGGGAATTATTTTTGATAGGGATGATATATCAATAGCTCGTTGGGAAAAAGGTGCTGGTGCAAAACGTATTAGTCTCGAAAAAATGAAAAAGTTTATACAGTTATGGCACAAGTATGGTATACAGGTATTTTTATATTATCAAAGCGCAGAGGCTTGGCACCAATATGCAAAAAAGTACTATAATAAAGATATCGCCATTAATAAACACGGTTCGCCACTTCCTTCCTGGTTATATACCCATTTAATGAATTCTGATCCAGATGGAGATTGGGGACGATATATTATTGACCAGGCAAGAAAAATCCTTAAAACTTTTCCTGAAATAGATGGGATATTCTATGACCGAGTTGATTATAAAGACTTTGACTTTGGGCACAACGATGGTTTAACAATGATTAATGGACGATCCGCATACATGTTAGCCTTTGGTCAAGAAAGAATGAATGATATTCTATCTAAACTCTTTCATAAAAAAGGAAAAGCTATTTGGGGCAATCTTCCTACTTCAATCGAGGTGTGTAAGGGTTTAGATGGTATTATGGCCGAGAAAAATTTACGTTATTTGCTCAAGTCGCAGTACTTAGGATTAGTAAAACCAGTAATCTACCTACCTTATGATAGACTGCCTTTTGAAACCGAAGCAAAACTGAAGAATGCACTTGTCTGTGGCGCCACAATTTCTGTTACTTATGGTGACATTAACATCCAGAATATCGAATCCAAATATTGGCCTCTATTTGATATTTTAAAGAATCGAACCTGGGTTTTGAAAGCATCATGCCTAAAAGTACCTGAAGGATTGCAAAGCAATATTTACAGAACATCTGATAATAATTACATTGTGGTCATTGTTAGCCCTGAAAAATTCCAGGTCAAAAACCATCCCTTTGAATATAGTTTACCCATCACAGTAAAAGTACCAGATGGAGGGCAGATAGAATATGTGTATGTCCTTTCGGGTGATTGGCAGGGTGTAAATGAAATCAAAATGGAAAAGAAAGGTAATGAATTACACATAGTATTACCCTATCACTTGGCCACTTCAGCACTATACCTGACCAGGAAGGAAGAATATGAATTAGTGCGTGTATCTTCCCCAATATTAATAAAAGGAAACTCTCATGAAATCATTTTTAAAGTCAATGGTAACACGCCTCATCATGATATTGTGCTGCGAACACCCTGGGCAAAAATACATAAAAAAATAACAGCAGACATCATAAAATTTAAGGTTAACGTACCAAGGAATGTTGCTGCTGAAATTGATATCACCGTCTCTTTAGATGGTCAAGAATTTCGGTTTAGCAGCTGGGTAGTTGAACCAATTTCATTCGTTCCGAAAGAAGATATCTTTATTCATCATCAGGAGGGTGAAGAGATACCATTTTATATATCAAATAATTTATCAAGTACCGTTACTCTAAATTTAAAAGGTATCTTTATAAAGGGAGAAGGAAAAATAAACATACCATATGTATTAACCTTAGATCCTTTTGAAATACAATTTATAAAGATACCCATTGTAGCTAAGTTTTCTGGAAATGCGGTAATATTTACACGCGTTCATAATGAAGAAATTAAATGGCCTTTTAAAGTGAATACATGCCTCGCATTTGCTAATGGTGGTCTTTTTCTTGATGACTTCACAGATGGCATGAGGAAATGGAAAATCTTCTCAGGAACCTGGAAGGCTTCAATAAATACTGCCCAGGCTAGTGGTCCCACACATTTTGCCTGTATTTATAACGATAACTGGAGGAATTATATTTTTGAAGTGACTGTAAGGTGTCGAGGAAGCACTAATCCACGCGTTGATTGGCTTAAATCATATATTTTCTTCCGAGTTCGGGATGATAAAAATTACTACAGATTTGGCTTTCAGGGTGATTCTGGGGTTCTTTCGCTCTACAAGCGGGTAGAGGGTAAGTGGATAAAACTCCGCACCGCACCATTTATACCTGAAAAAAATAAATGGTATACATTAAGAGTAAAAGTTGAAGGCACAAGGATTACCTGTTTTGTTGATAACAAAGATATTATGGCATTTGAAGATCCAACTTTTTTATCAGGAGGTATTGGCATTGGCGTCCTTGAAGATACACAGCAATGTGATTACAAAAATGTATTTGTAAAGGGTTTAGGAAATTAAGTGTCCTAAAATTATCAATTCGTAGGCGTGAGCGCAACCATAAAACTAGCAATACTAAGATCTTCTTTAGATAATTGTTGGAATTCTCTATGGAGTTTGTGTTGTGCAACAGGTGGGTGGGGCCAGCTTTTTTTATCAATTATTTTAACCTGAAATCCTGTTTTTCTAAATAAATCTATCATTTCTGAAAATCTAATTCGGTTGGTATAAAACCCTGATTTCGCAAAGAAATCAGACTCCCATATCAATTCAGAAAACCGTAAATTATTTAATGACCCGCTGAGATGATCCCGCAAATCAATTTCGTTAGTACAAATTCCCGTAGGTTTCAAAATTCTATGTAATTCAACCAATGTTGGTAAGAAATTCTTTTTTCTTATATGTTCAAGCACTGCTTG
>SOIY01000149.1 GCA_004376785.1 Candidatus Stahliibacteriota bacterium
TTGACGAAAACAGATCACCACGACCCATAATCTCTTCTACCTGTCCGGTTGTAGTCAGGCTAATCCAGAGATTATTCCCAAGCCTGTGCAAGCATATCATTCCCATTGAACCGCCGCGAGAGATCGCAGCAAAAAATTTAAGACAAGAGATATCTAAGGAAAAGAATATATCTGAAAAGGAAATAGGGATTATACACATCACGCCTTGTTCAGCAAAAATGGTTTCTATTAATCATCCAGAAACTATGGAAAAATCACATCTTGACGGAGCACTATCAATCCGCGAAATCTACAACAATGTAATGATGAAACTAAGAAAAGAGAAAAGACCGCTAATGCTGCAAACACAAACTCGGATAAGTGGCATTGGAATAGGCTGGTCTATTCCTGGTGGTGAAATCAGAGGTCTTAAATATTTTAATTCTGTTGCAGTATCAGGTTTATACGATACTATTACAATTCTCGAAGATGTAGAATCAGGGAAATTAAAAGATATTGAATACCTTGAATGCCTTATTTGCCCTGATGGCTGTATTGGTGGTCCTCTAACTGTGGAAAACAGATTCATCGCTAAAAGTAATATTCTCAGACTTATAAGGACATTTGGCGGCAAAAAAAGGGTCGATATCAATTTTGTGAAGAAATTATACAGGGAAAACTTTTTTTCCTTTGAACATGGAGTAAAACCAAAGCCGTTTGCCCCACTTGACAAAAATCGAAGCAGGGCAATTAAAAAAATGAAATTGAAAGAAAAAATAATTGAAAAACTCCCGGGCATAGATTGTGGTGTTTGTGGGGCACCAGATTGCAGAACATTGGCTGAAGATATTGTCCGTGGTGATGCCCAATTAAAGGACTGCATATATTTAAGAACAAAAAAGTACAAAAGAAAGGAAAGTTATGGAAAAAAATAAAATTAAACTCTCCGCCATCGTAAAATCTTATGATCTCAAAGTTGAGTGTAGTAAGAATTCCTTGAATAGAGAAATTGAAGGAGGTTATGCGAGTGACCTTTTAAGTGATGTAATGGCTCATAGTAAAAAAGGTGACATCTGGATCACTTTGCAAGGACATCCAAATATTGTTGCAGTTGCCATGTTAAAAGAGCTTGCCGGCATCATAATTATTAACGGAAGAAAACCAGAGCAAGAGACAATAAAAAAAGCAGAAGCTGAAGGATTGCCGATTATGACAAGCGAACTATCTATGTTTGAGCTTGTCGGCAAGTTATATGAATCAGGGGTATCTGGATTGCGTTGATGTTGAAATGCTTTTATGCAGACTTGCATATCCATACCTGTCTATCACCCTGCGCCGATTTAACAATGTCACCTAAGAGGATAGTGGAACAGGCAATGGCAAAGAAATTAGATATTATTGCAATATGTGATCACAACTCGGCAGAGAACGTTCATGCCACACTACGTGCCGTTTCAGACAAAAAAATTACAGTTCTATGCGGTATGGAAGTCACCAGTACCGAAGAGGTTCATTTGCTCGCGCTCTTTGATGAGGTAAAACGAGTCTTAAATTTACAAGAAATCGTATATGCTAACCTTACTCCTGGTGAAAATAAAGAAGACCTATTTGGCGAACAGATAATTGCCAATGAATTTGATGAAGTAAAAGGTTATAATAAACGATTATTAATCGGCGCAACCAATTTAACCTTAAAAGAATTGGTTAATAAGATTCATGAATTTGACGGCGTGGCAATTGCCAGTCATATTGACCGCGAAACATACAGCATTATTGGACAGTTAGGCTTTATTCCCAAGGATCTCGAGCTCGACGCCCTGGAAATCTCTTCAAAAACCAATCAAAATGATGCTTTGAATAAATTTCCAGAAATTAAAAAATTTCCATTAATTTTTTCATCTGATGCACACTTTTTAAAAGATATCGGTAGGGCAACTACATCATTTCTTCTTGAAGAACCGACAGTAGATGAGATAAGAAAGGCACTTGAAAATAGAGATGGGAGAAAAGCAATCATATGAAACGCAGTAATCGCAGTATCATTTCATTCGCAGTATCGTCCCTACGGGACTTGCAGTATCGCCTTCGGCTCGCCTCGTCCTGCGTCTCCTGCGAGACTGTTTCGAGATTTTTCGAGAAACACAGCGATACTGCGATATTACGAACGGAGTGAGGAATATCATGCAGGATCTTTCTTTACATATTCTCGATATTGTTGAGAATTCTATTGATGCTGGAGCAAAGAAAATCGAAATTATTATCAAAGAGAACATCAAACAAAATATGCTTGTGCTGAAAATTAAAGATAATGGTAAAGGAATGGATAAAAATACCGTAGCCAAAGTGCTTGACCCGTTTTACACTACAAAAAAAACAAGAAGAGTCGGCTTGGGTCTTTCCATGCTGGCACAGGCTGCCAAAGAAGCAGAAGGTGATTTTAATATTAAATCAAAAAAAGGGAAAGGAACTACAGTCACTGCCAAATTCGTGTATGACCATATTGACCGTAAACCAATCGGCAATATGGCAGAAACAATCATTGTTTTAATTGCAAGTAAAGGAATGAATGTTGATTTCATTTATAAACATCACAAAAATAGTAAAAGCTTTGTTTTAGATACAAAAATTTTAAAAAAGGAATTAAATGGTGTACCTATCAACAATGCAGAAGTTTTGAATATCTTGAGGGAAAATATCATTAAAGAATTAAAAAGAATAGAAGTACTAACTTAAATGAATATCAAAGAAAAATCTGCGTTTTAGCACCCCCATCCCTCCCTCCCCCTTCAAGGGGGAGGGATAGAGGAAAAGAGGGGGTGGCTGAATAGAGAGGAGTAAACAATGAAAAAACTGAAAATTGGTGATTTAGAAAAAATAAGAGAAAAGGTAAGAAGAACAGCAAATTTAAGGCAGGGTAAAGCAAGGGCAAAAATTACAGTCCATATGGGAACCTGCGGCATTGCAGCCGGTGCCCGTGAAATATTATCTGCCTTATTAAAAGAGATAGAAAAAAAGAAATTAAACGATGTAATAGTGACAACATCAGGCTGTGCCGGACTTTGCAGTCGTGAGCCAATGGCAACAGTTGAAATAACTGGTAGACCGCCAGTAAAGTATGTGGATTTGACTACAGAAAAAATCAAAAAGGTATTGAATGTACATATCATAAAAGGTAATATTATAAATGATTATGCCCTCGCGATCGGGAGTGAAAGAACGCATTAAGATAAATGCCTAAATACCTAAATGCCTAAAATGCCTAAAAAAGTTGCGAAGAAATATAGTGTGAGCGATGAATTAAAAGAAAGAGCTTACAGATTTGCATTAGGTATTTTAGAACTCGCTTCAATGTTGCCTAATACTGACGAAGGTCGGATTATAAGAAGGCAGCTTTGTAAATCAGGTACATCAGTTGGTGCTAATTTAGAAGAGGCAGATGGTTCCTTGACATTGAATGATTTTGTATATAAAGTTGATAATGCATTTAAAGAGGCTAAAGAGACAAGATATTGGTTACGAATAGTAATTGCCCGAAAATTATTAAAGGAAAAAGTAGTTATGCCTCATCTCGGTGAGTGTGTTGAGCTTATAAAGATTCTATCGACAATTATCTACAAATGTTTAAAGTGAACTTTAGGTATTTAGGTATTTTGGACTTTTAGGTATTTACTATGTAAGGAGGTTGATTTGAAACAACATCGAATGCATTTACTTGTTTGTGCAGGAACCG